>JBKJRV010000456.1:0-15334 GCA_046593115.1 Gemmatimonadaceae bacterium | reverse complement strand
GCCGCGCCAGAGGCGGCGCCGCAGCGCCGCCTGCTGCGTCGTTTCGAGATCGCCTTGCTCGATGCGCGTAGCGGTGCGTACGGCGCCGCCTTACGCCAGGCCGGAGAACTCGAGCGGCTGACGCAGCCGCCCAATTTTGGTGGCGCCACCGGCGTGCTCGTACGTGCCATCCGCGCCACGGTCGCGGCGCATCGCGGCAATGCGTCAAACGTCCTCACCGAGCTTGGGCCGGCGCGCGCCGACATGCCACTTCAGTATCTCTCGACCGTCGGCTTTGCCGATGTGTACAGCCGCTGGCTGCGTGCCGAGGCCCTCCGCCAGCTCGGGCGGGATGAAGAAGCGCTCCGCTGGTACACCGCGACAATGCAGATATGGTCGAACGACATTGCCCCGCTGGATCTGATCCTGTTGGCGCCGTCGTATCTGCGCCGTGCCGAAATCAATGAGCGGCTCGGCAACCGCGAGGCGGCGGTGGAGGAGTATGCGAGATATCGCGCGCTGTGGGGAAATGCCGAGCCGGCCACGCGGGCCCCGATGCTGGCGGTGGAGCAACGGATGGAAAAATTGCGGTCGGACGCGCCATAGCGCTGCGTTACCGCATGTGACACAGCCTGCCGACGATCTTCGCCGGGAGTTCGGCGAGATCGACATATACCTGTTCGATCAGTTGTTGCGCGGCCGTATCACCGGCGGGATGCGCGTGCTCGACGCGGGATGCGGCCATGGGCGTAACCTGATCTATCTGCTCCGCCGCGGCTTTGACGTCTGGGGCATAGACGAAAGCCCGGAAGCGATCGACGAACTGGGTCGTCTGGCCACAGCGATCGCGCCGCGGCTGGACAATGATCGCTTTCGCCTGGGATCGGTGGATGCGATGCCGTATGCGGATGCTTCGATGGACGTGGTGATCAGCAGCGCGGTTCTGCACTTCGCCCGCGACGAGACACACTGGACCGCGATGGTGAGTGAGATGTGGCGCGTCCTCGCGGAGGGCGGCATGCTGTTCTCCCGCCTGGCGATCGCCGTCGGGCAGGAAGGGAAACTGCGTTCACTCGGCGGCCGGCGATACATCATGCCGGACGGATCAGAGCGATTCGTCGTGGATGAAGCGCTTCTGGCACGCACCGCCCAGCGACTGGGCGCAGCGCCGCTCGATCCGTTGAAGACGAGCGTCGTTCAGAATCTGCGTTCGATGGCGACGTGGGTGTTGCGGAAGCCGTGACGTGTTATCCCGCACGAGCGAAGCGAGTGTCGGGATCTACTCCCCCGATCGTGAAATACCCATCGGCAGGGATAGTGGATCCCGACAGGGCGCCGCACAGCGGCGCGGCTGCGGGATGACAGTGAGCGTATACACACTCACGGCTGTGGGGATGACACACCGAGTGGCGCCTCTGGCACCGTCAGAGTGCCACGGTAACTTCGGCTCTCATGAAGGAGTCCTCGACGAAGTCTCCGAAGGCGCGGCCGAAGCAATCAAAGCCATCGAAGCCGGCAAAGCCGGCGAAGCCGCGGCGCATCCGCGACGACAAGCTCGCCCGGTGGATCGACCTCCTCGCGGCGCTCCTGCGCCGCGGGGCGCCGGCCATGTTCGAGGACATCCGCGCTGACATCCCGGCCTACAATGCGACGGGTGCGTCACACGACACGGTGATGCGCATGTTCGAGCGCGACAAGGATGAACTGCGCTCAGCGGGGATCCCGATCGAGACCGTCGCGTTCTCCGAGGACGAGATTGGCTACCGTCTTCGTCGCACGAAATTTTATCTGCCGTATCTGGATCTTCTCGGAGCGCCGCCGCGCGCACGCGTGAAGCGGTGGGAGTATCAGGGTCTTCTCTCCTTGAAGATGGCACCCGATGACACCGACCTCCTGGCTGCCGCAGCGCGACGCGCCGAGTCACTCGGGGCCAGCGTGGCACGGGACGCGCGCTCGGCCGCGAAGAAGCTGGCGTTCGACCTGCCCGTGGTCCTCGATCGGAGCGAGCCGGATGCGGAAGTGAGCAGCGAGAACCACGGCGATCCGGAGACTCTCGAGGTGCTCGCCGACGCTATCCGGCGTCGCAAGCAACTCGTGATCTCGTACGAGCCGGTCGCTCCAAGCGATGATCACGCGAGACAAGGCACTCGGCACGTGGAGGGTTACGGCCTCTTCTTCCTGAGCGGCCATTGGTATCTCGCTGCGCGCGACGCTGACCGTGGCGCGCTCAGAAACTTCCGGGTGTCGCGCGTAAAGGTGCAGTCGGTGAACAAGGCGCGCGCGCAGTCTCCCGACTATGAGATTCCAGCGGATTTCGACCTGCGATTGCATGCGCGAGCGCGTCAGGCGTGGGAGTTGGGCGACGAGCAGGACAGCGAGGTGATCGTGGAGGTACTGCGGGCGACGGCCGAGGCGGCATCCGCGGCAAAACTTGGCAGCGCGGTGACGGGACACCCGTCACGCCGCCGGTTTCTCGTGCGTCGCCAGGATGTGTTCGCGCGGTGGTTGCTATCCCTCGCTGGCGATCTGCAGCCCGTTGCGCCGGAAGCATTCGTCCACCGCTGGCAGGCGCTGGCCCGCGAGACCATGGCGCGATACGAGGCCGTGCAGTGAGCGCGCAAACTGCAAAGGACCGCCTGGGCTGGGCGCTCGATTTCCTTCCGCGCATTGCCGACGACAAATGGCATTCGATCGAGGACCTGGAGTGCGAGTACGGATCGTGGGTGCACGCCCTGCTCGCAGATCTGCGCTCGATTGGCGACCGGGCGAACGCACCCGGCGGTTTTGTCGAGGGCCTGCAGGTGTTCTTCAGCGGCGACGCAATCTCGGTTCGCTCGAATCACTTCCTGCGTCCACTGCTGCTGACGCCTGCTGAAGCAGCCGCGCTGGAGATTGGTCTTGCCCTGCTGGAAGGGGAGCGGCCGCCCGACGAACGTCCTTCCATCGACCGCGTGCGCGAGAAGGTGCGGGCGTCGCTGACGTCGAAACCGACAGTGAACATCCATGGCGCGAAGTCGAAGACTACCGACCTGCACGCGGATGCCGCCGCTGCCGGAGATCCCGCCATGGTAAGCCTGCTTCGCGGGGCGATGCGCGCGCGGCAGGTGACCGAGATTCAGTATCAGCGGAGTGGCAGCGCCGTGCCGGGTGTGCGGCGAGTGCATCCGTACGCGCTCGTTGCGACGCGGGGGAAGTGGATGCTCTCGGCGTTTTGCGAAGCGACGGGCGAGCGTCGCAACTTTCGCGTCGATCGGATCCGACAGGCATCGGCCACGCGTGATCGCTTCGAGCGTCCCGCCAATGCGGATGACGTGGTATGGGCCGATCAGCACGCGGATGGCGATGCGCCAGGCGTGATGATCCAGTACGCGCCGCGGGTGTCGAAGTGGATACGCGAACGGCTATCCTCGTCGCCGGGCGCGCGGGTGGTGGTGGAGGGAGAGAGCGTGACGGTCGAGCATCCGTTGCGGGACGCCGGCTGGGCGGTTCGCCACGTACTCCAATACGGGCCAGAGGCGGTGGTGATCAGCCCGCCATCTGTGAGACTGGCAGTGCAGGCGACGCTCGGCGCAATGCTCGCAGCGACGGCTCGCCCGGTCAGGGCGGTGAAGGACCAGGGAAATGTGTACGCAGGCACGGTGCGCCCGGTGCGCACAGCGAGAAAGCGGAAGTGAAAACGCGACATTTCGTTACCGTCTGGAATCCGGGATATTCAAGCACGTCGATGGAGGCGCACCTCGACATGCTGCTTGGCTGGGTTCGGTCCTTTCGCGACGACCCCGACAAGACGCCGGAAGACGATGTGTATGTGTGGTGGGGCAAGGTGCGATCCGCGCACCGCCAGCGTCCGCTCGAGCATCTCCCCGATATCCTCGGCGCAACGACGGCCGCTGATTCAGTGGAAGAGCAACATCTCTACCTCACCGATTACCGATCCCTCTACGTCGGTCTGGTGGCGGAGATCACGGATCAGGACCCGCGCGCGGATGACGCGGCGCATGTCCCCGCGTACTACACCGATCGGGCCATGAACAGCGACTGCTGGTTCAAGCTCTGGGACATCCGTCGTCTTGTCGCGGACGACACGGTCGCCGTCGTCGAAGCGCTCGCTCAGCTGCGGAATACCCGCTATGCCGATCAGCCGGTCTCGCTGTATGGAGGTATGGTCGACATGCCGCTCATCGTGACCCGCGAGCCCGCGGTCGAGCTGTTCGGTGATGAGTCTCGCGACCTCGTTACGGGCGGCACTCCCTGGGTTCAGTTCGACGCCGAGCGCTCGGGCACCGCCGCGATGGAGAAGGAACTGCGGGATAACGTGCTCGGCGACGCGGCGTGGCGACGTCTCGATCCGGCTGCTCGAACTTTCCTGGCGACCGCCGAATCCATCTTTCGACGGAATCGGGAAGATCCGGGCTTTGATTTCTCTCCCGTCTTGATCGATTTTGCGAAGGCCATGGAGGTACAGGCTGGCGTGACGCTTGCCACCCTCGTGCGCCGAGCGCCAGCGTCGGCTCATCGAGTCCTCGTGGAGGGCAAGCAGGTCGACCTCACCAAGGGTGGACTTTCACTCGGACAGCTCGCCTGGGCGCTCCGGGAGGGAGTGATTCACAGGGCGATCAAGCAATTAGGACCCAGGTACGACTGGGTTGCGACAAGCCTGTCACCGGTGCTTAGCGAGTTGAAGGATGTTCGCAATCCCGCCGCGCATCAGGGGCGAGTGTCGCTCGAAGTCGCGCTGAACATGCGGAACAAACTCCTGGGCGTGGGCTGCGAGGGGTCGCTGGTGAGGCTGACGAGCGCACTTGCTGGTTAGGCGTTGTCAGACGGCGCGTGTATATCTCGATAGGATGAAGTGGTGAGGTTGTTCGAGAAAACCAGTTTCTACGGGAGGTGGGTATCGGGCTAAAGACATACGTCAGATCAAGATTCAAGACACCGAACCGGTACGGGTTCATCCACGAGCGAAGGGTTCCCGATCGGAAGGAGATCGCCTGGGGTAAACTGTCAGACCCCCCCCGTACCTTGGAGTCGTAACCCCGCCAGGAGCGATTCCGATGAAACACGACGTTCTTCTCGACTACGAGCTCGCAGTCACCCAGGACAACTACACCGTGCGCGCGCTGATCCGGCTCACCGGCCAGCTGCCCGACAGCGGCGCGCGCATTCCGCTCAACCTGTCGCTGGTGCTGGATCGCTCCGGCTCCATGGCCGGCGAGAAGCTTGCCGCCGCACGCAGCGCCGCCGCGTTTCTCGTCCGACGTCTCCACCCCCAGGACGTGGTCAGCGTCGTGGCCTACGATGACGAGATCGACACGGTCGCCCTCCCCGCGACCGGTGACCGTCAGAGCGATCTTCCGCGCCAGATCGAAGGCATCACGAGCGGTGGATCCACCAACCTGAGCGGCGGGTGGCTGCGTGGCCGTGAGCTCGTCGCCAGCGAAAAGCGCGACAAGGCGATGAATCGCGTCATTCTTATGACGGACGGCCAGGCAAATCAGGGCATCGTCAGTCCTGACGCGCTCGCCGGCCTGTGCGCCAACGCCAGGCGTGAAGGCATTACTACCTCGACCATCGGCTTCGGTGCGGACTACGACGAGCGCCTGCTTCGCTCCATGGCAGACGCCGGCGGCGGCTCCACCTTCTACATCGAGCGCGAGGACCAGGCGGTCGGCGTCTTCGAAGAGGAGATCGAAGGCCTCCTCTCACTCGGCGCGCAGAACGTGGCGATCGAGATTGCCCCGTCGGGCGCAGTGCAGCTCGTCGCCATTCATCACGACTACCCGCTCACCGAGGTCGGCAACGGCGTGAAGCGCGTCGAGATCGGTGACCTGTATGCGCGCGAGCCGAGGTCGCTACTGGTGGAGTTCCTGGTGCCCGCGCTGGCAGATGGCGCCGCGGTCGATATCGCGACCATCACCATCCACGCCTATGTGCTGACCGCGGATGGCGGTGTGGAGCGCCAGCAGATTACGCTTCCGATTGTTGGTCCCCTGGAAGCAGCAGGCAGGCGCGACCCGGAGGTGCAGCGCGAGATCGTACTCGCGGGTGCAGCACAGGCTCGGCGTGAAGCACGTCGCCTGCGCGATGCGGGCGATGTGCGCGCTGCGAGGGAAACGCTTCGCGAAGCGAGGGAGAGGCTGTCACGGCACCCGGATCAGTCCCTTCAGGTGAGGGAGCAGACGGCCGACCTGCTCGCGATGGAGGACGCGATCGTCCACGCCGAGGCGCACGATCTGAAGTACATGGAGCAGCGCGCGTATAACCAGGCGCGTGGCAAGGGCATGTACGAGGCGAAGCTGTCTCGACAGCAGCGCCCGAGGCCTGCGCGTCCGAAGAAATAGGCAACTGTCATCTCATCCTGTCATCCCGCACGAGCGAAGCGAGTGTCGGGATCTACCAAGCGGTTCGCATGGCCTGCCATAGGGCAGGGAGAGTAGATCCCGACAGTGCTCGCTTCGCTCGATCCTGCGGGATGACAACTCGCTCGATCCCGCGGGATGACAAACGCTCTTTAACTGCGCGCTGGAGGTAACCTTCGCCCTCGCGCCGAGGAGCACTTCTGGGCACGCCACGTGTCGATCGACGCAACCACCCGATCGGCACGCCACGCCGACCAGGTCCACGCGCGCCAATCTGACCGGCGATCGATCCGGTTCACGAAAAGCGTGAGGCCGTTGCAGTCCTTGACGGTGAGCTCCATGTACGCCGGAAAGCGCGGTAGTTCCTCCGCAAGCGCGGGAGCCGCGTCGCGACCCAGACGGTAGCTGAAGTCAAAGGGTCGTCCAGCGCGCGCCCGCTCCGCGTTCAGATGAACCACGCGGGCTGCGGGATTGATGGCGACGAGAGTGAAGAGCACCAGTCCCGCCGCCACCAGCGCACCGGCAACGAATCGCTGCGGGCGCGCGCCGAGCAGGGTGGGGAAGGACCAGGCGAAGCAGATACCCAGCCACACGATCACGGCCGTCGCATACACTCGGTCCACTGACCAGCCGTACGCGTCTACGTAGAGCGCGAGCCGATGCAGGGCGGACTGCAGAATCACGAACACCAGCGCGATGAGCACGCCACCGAGCAGACGCAGCATGCGCACCGTGCGTGCGTCCTGAACAGCCACACTCCGAAGTCCGGCAAGAACCGCCAGGGTGAGGCTCGACGCGAAAATCAGCTCGAAGAAGCCGCGACGCGCGTAACCCGCATAGGTAAGCCCGGTCTGCCGCAGAATGAACTCCTCGCCGCCGAACATCCTCGGCAACTGTAGCGCGACGAAGATGGTGAAGACGAAGGTCATGGCGCCGAGCACCATGCCGATCTCCACGCCGCCCAGGGTCTCGATGTCGCGCGGGCGCTCGTGCGGCACTCCGAGCCCGAGGGTGGCATGGCGCAACACGCCGGCGGCGATCCACGTGAGGAGGCCCGCGAGCATGAGGTGGGAGAGTAGCTCGCCGAAATCCAGCTGCAACGAGTTCGCCAGCACTTCAAATGTCGGGTCCGCCGACGCAAAGAGCGCGACAAAAACGGCGACGATCGGGACGGTGATGACGGTCCCTCTCAGGATCGCCGATCGCTGTGAGCGCTGGCGTCCCGATGGCTCCTCGGCGCGAAGGTCGTTGAGCATCAGGGGGATCGCGCCCACAAGTCCGGCGGTCCACGCGCGCGCCACACCGACAAGGGCGTGGATGATTGGAAGCTCGAGCAAATCCTCGATGAGGTCTGCCCGGAAGCTCGATACGCTCAACGCGCCAAGGCCCAGAATACCCAGGAGCAGGCACACGGTGAGCGCTTCCGCCTCGCGAACGGCCAACACTGTCGCCATCGCGATAAGCACGCCGAGGAGTATGCGGCGCTGTGTGGTGGAAGTGTGTGCGTGATGCCGAGTCAGCGACGCGAGGGCCAGGGTGGCCGTGAGGAACCAGATCGCCGGTCCAATGCCGGTGAGACCAACGCGCAGCAGTTGGTCCCCGAGCAGTCCAAGGGCAACGGCCTCGAACGCCACCCGACGGCCCATGGTCGAGGATCCCGTGACCTCACTGTCGACGGCGGGCGGCGGGGTTGGTAGATCGGAGACTGCGGCGGCGGATTCCATGAGTGATCTGGTTGGTTATGGGATCGAGTCTAACCAGTTCACTTTATGACGTCAAGTACTTTAAAGAACTATCCGAACCGAAGCGGCCCCGCCTGATTATCTTTCGTCTGTTCCGAGTCCGCGCCGTTCACCGGTGGGCTCAATCACCCCCTGAAAGGCACGACCGGAGCGGAGACTCCTCATTTGGCACGTAAACCCAACTACGATTTTGAAAAGCGCCGGAAAGAGATGGACCGTCAGGCGAAGAAGGACGCGAAGCGCGAAGAGCGCCAACGCCGCAAGGATGCGGGAGAGCCCGAGCCGATTGACGAACGGCCCGATCTGAATTCGCCGACCACCCCCGAGTAATCCTCGGGGCTACAATGCCTCGAAGAAGCCGACCCAGAAGCGCTCGGCGTCGTCCGTCCACAGCTTCGCGATCCTGAAACCGCCCCCCAGCGCGAGCTGCTCCAGTCGTTCGTGGTCGTACTTGTACGACGACTCCGTCCAGATGCTCTCACCCCTCGTGAAGCGGATCGGATGACCGCCAACGCCTACAGTCTGCTCGCGGCGGCTGACGAGATGCATCTCCACTCGGCTGGCGACCGGATCGAAGAACGCGCGGTGTTGAAAGGTGGCAAGATCGAAGTGCGCGGCCGCTTCGCGGTTGAGTCGCGTCAGCATGTTCAGGTTGAATGCGGCGGTGACGCCCTGCGCATCATTGTACGCCGCATGCAGCGTCTCACGTCGCTTGCGCCGATCGATCCCCATGACCAGCGCACCCGACGGACCCACGGCACGCCGAACGCGCTGCAGGAAGAGCGCAGCTTCCGTGGGGTGAAAATTCCCGATCGTCGAACCGGGGAAGAATGCCAGGCGGCGTGATCCGAAGGGCAGCGCGGGCAGGCTCAACGGCGCGGTGTAATCCGCGCACAGCGGCTGGATGCGCACACCGGGATAATCGCTCGCCAGCGAGTCGGCGACGCGTCCCAGCTGCTGGCTGGAAATGTCGATGGGAATGTATGCCGCCGGGTCATCGAGCGTATCGAGCAGAAGTCTCACCTTCACGCCGGCGCCACTGCCGTATTCGATGAGTGCACATCGCGGCCCTGCGAACCTGGCAATGTCGGTGGCGTGCGCGTCGAGAATGTCGAGCTCCGTCCGGGTCAGGTAGTACTCCTCGAGCGTGCAGATGCGCTCGAACAGCCGAGCGCCTGTATCGTCGTAGAAGAGCTTGGCAGGGAGTGTTTTCGGCGAGCCGCGCAGTCCGCGCAGCACTTCGTCAATCAGGCTCCGATCGAGCGGTGCCGCGGCTGGTGAGCGAAGGGGTGAGCTCATGGTTGCGCCGCCAGTCGAATACCGCTGAACTGCCAGCGCGCGTCGGACGGAAAAAAGTTCCGATACGTGGTGCGCGCATGTGACCGGGGCGTTGCGCACGACGCGCCGCGAAGCACCCACTGGTCGCACATCCACTTGCCGTTGTACTCCCCAATCGCGCCCCCTTCGGGCACGTAGCCCGG
The DNA here is from genome assembly GCA_046593115.1 of Gemmatimonadaceae bacterium. Lineage (GTDB taxonomy): Bacteria > Gemmatimonadota > Gemmatimonadetes > Gemmatimonadales > Gemmatimonadaceae > JBKJRV01. The sequence continues at coordinate 5,773 of JBKJRV010000456.1, read as the reverse complement.
ATAGGCGACGTACGGGCTCTGCGTCCACTGCCATACGTCGCCGTAAAGCTGCTCCAGCGGGGATTCCATCGACCGAAGGGGCCCTCGCCCCCCGGCCGGAGCGGGGTGAAAGCGACGCGCATCCACGAAGCCGCCGACGACGGGGGCCGAGCGCGCGGCGATCTCCCACTCGAATTCGGTGGGAAGCCGATTGCCGGTCCACCGGGCGTACGCGTCCGCCTCGAAGTAGCTGATGTGGCACACCGGCTCTCCCGGATCGACCGGGCGGTTGCCACCGGCCAGCGAGTATTCCAGCCAGTCGGTCCCCTCGCGTTCCCAGTACAGTGGTGCTTCCCATGCGCGTTCCTGCGCGGTCGCCCACCCATTGGAAAGCCACATCTCCGGCCGCCGGTAGCCGCCATCGTTGATGAATGCGAGGTACTCGGCATTCGTAACCAGGCGCGTCGCGAGGCGAAACGGAAGGACGAGGGCTCGGTGCGCGGGACGCTCGTTGTCGAATGCGAAGCCATCGCCCGTGTGGCCGATCGAGGTAATGGACTCGGGGACGCTGTGCCAGTCGAGCGGATGGATGTCGCGCGCATCCTCCGCGGCTCGTCGCGCGTAGGCGGGCCGCATCGGGTTCATCCAGAAGACATGCTTGATGTCTGTGAGCAGCAACTCCTGATGTTGCTGCTCATGGTTGAGCCCGAGCTCTATGATGGCGATGGCGGGATGCCCGGGCTCGCCACCGAGGCGGTTCAGCAGGGCGAGCATCTGCCCGTCCACGTGAGCGCGGTAGTCAAAAACCTCTTTTACAGTCGGCCGCGTGACGAGCCCACGCTGGGCTCGGCAGTGCCGTTCGCCGGCCTGGACGTAATACGAATTGAAGAGGAAGGCGTACTTCGGATTGGGCGACGTATATCCCGGCGCGTGCGAACCGAGGACAAAGGTCTCCCAGAACCAGCTCGTATGGGCGAGATGCCACTTTGTGGGACTGACATCGCTCATGGAACTGACGACGAAGTCCTCCGTCTGCAGCGGCTCGCAGAGGGCCTCCGTTTGGCGGCGAACGGCGAGGTAACGCTCGGACAGCGTTGGGACGGGTTCGTTCGCCGCCGGATCGCCCTCATGACGACGTTGCGTCGAGCCTGGTTGGCGAGCCTGGGGAGCCGTCATCAGAACGCCAGAACAAACAACAGTGAAGATGATTTGCGCATGTCCGTCAGTAAATGCAACGCCCGCGCCAGCTTGCGTCGTATTCATGTGTTAGTGGACGGCAAATTGTCTTGGACCCATGACAGGCGTCGCCTGAGCGGGCAGCCCACTTGCTCGTGGGCTTGCTATTCAGGTAGGCAAGCTCCGGTCGATCATTCGGCCTTCCTCTTGCAACGCAGCGCGGTGACTCACGATGCGTCGTCGTGGTCCCCCAGGAGGATCCAATGCGTGCACTTCTACTTGGTGTTGGTCTCGCGCTCATCGCCAGCTCCGCAGCCGCTCAGCGAGTGGATCGCGCCGCGGCCGTGGGAGTTTCGCCGCCGCTGACGCTCGCGTCGGCGGCGTTCTCCGAAGTTCCTGCCGTTGCGTTGCGTCCGTGGCTTCCCGCGCCTGAGCCGGCTCGCGCCGGAATGTCCATGAATGGAGGTCGCATCGCTGCCATTCTCATCGGTGCGGCCATCGGCGGTGGCATTGTGTATGGCAGCGTCCGCGCATTGGACTGCAGAGACTGCGACGGTGACACCGCCACGTACGGGGCAGCTGCCGGCGCGGTCGTGGGCGGATTCATTGGTAGTGTGGCGTACAGCTTCCGGGAGCGACGTGCGGTAACGCCACCCGAACCCATGACCCGCTGACCACGCCTTCTGGCGCCGGTTCCTCGTCTGAACCTGCGCCACCCGCCCACGTCACGCCACCTCCCGCCACAGGTTGGCGGCCGCGCGTTCCCGCGTGGCTGATTCCGGCGGTCGTCTCGCTGCTGCTGGCGCTGTTCGTCATGCGCCAGTGCGCGCCGTTGCGGCGAGCGCTGCTCGATCAGAATCGGACGACCATCAGCCATTCGAGCGTGCTCGAGAAGATCCAGGCGGTCGCCAAGCTCGTCTCGAGCGAGAGCACCATTCGCGACGTGGTGGTTTTCGAGAACACCCGCTACGGTTCCACCAAGCGAGCCCTCGTCGTCGTCACTGGTAAGGTGCTCGTGGGGTTCGACCTCGAGAAGGGCGCAGACATCCAGATCGACCATGTGGCAAAGCGGGTGCGCATTATCCTGCCGCCAGCGTCGGTGATTGCGACCGACGTGATCGACATGCGCACGTATGACGAGAGCAGGGGACTCTGGAATCCGTTTCTCGCCACCGACCGGGACGCGATCTATCGCGAGGCACGAAGTCACCTCCTGCGCGCGGCGCTGAGCATGGGCGCAAAGGAGCACGCGAACCAATCGGCGAAGACGCTGCTGGGCGGGATGTTCACCACCGACGGCTACACCGCCGAAGTCGTGACGTCGACGGGTCCACTGCTGAACCCACAACCGGCTGAATCCCCAGGCGCTTTAACGCCGTAAGTCGGGCAACCAGTTCAAACGGAACTTGCGGTGGTGTTGTCGAACCGGCCGTCAATCTGTCTGTACTATCATGCCTCGGGGACCATGGAAATCATTCTGCAGGATCTGCGCTACGCTGCCCGCACATTGCGCAAGAATCCAGGCTTCACTGCGCTCGCCGTCTTCTGTCTCGCGCTCGGTATCGGCGCCAATACCGCCATTTTCAGTGTCGTCGATTCCATCCTGCTCCAGCCGTTTCCGTTCAAGGATCCCGATCGCCTCGTTGTTCTTGAACAGGCGAACAAGGAACGGGATATCAATAGCTCGAGCCTGGCCTACCTGACGCTGAAGGATTGGCAGGCGCAAACCACGATGTTCTCACAAATCGGTGCATTCAGCGGGCGCAGCCTCACCATTTCGGACGGCCGGGACGAGCCTGAGCGCCTCGAGGGAGGCACCGTCACCGCATCTCTGTTCCCGATGCTCGGCGTGCAACCCATTCTGGGGCGAGCTATCCGCGATGACGAGGACCGGCCCGGTGGTGATCGGGTGGTATTGCTGAGCCACGAGATCTGGACCCGACGCTATGCGAAGGACCCCGGCATCATCGGGAAGTCGGTGTTATTAAACGCGACGCCGTACACGGTGGTGGGCGTCATGCCCGAGCGGTTCAAGTTTCCCGATAATCAGCAGGCGTGGATCGCGATGGCGCCGTTGCACCACACGGATTCGCGGAATAATCGTGGCATGTGGACGTTCGCGCGACTGAAACCCGGTGTCACGCAGGAACAGGCCCAGAGCGAGGTCACGGCGCTCGCTGGGCGGAGCGCCGAGCAGTACGCGGGGGAGAACCAGGGGTGGACCGGCATCGTTCAGAATCTTCGAGAGCAGCTCATCTGGGACGATGTGAAGCTCGTGGTGCTGACCATGATGGGTGCCGTCACGTTTGTGCTGCTCATCGCCTGCGCGAACGTCGCCAACCTCATGCTTGCGCGCGCCACCGCGCGGCATCGGGAGATCGCCATCCGTTCGGCCATCGGCGCAGGCAAGGCGCGCATCGTGCGGCAGTTGCTGACGGAAAGTGTGCTGATCGCGCTGATGGCCGGAGCATTGGGGACGCTGCTGGCATACTGGGGTCTTGATCTGATGACTGCCGCCATCCCGCCAACCGACGCCCTGCCTTACTACATCCATTGGACCCTCAATGGACACACACTGCTCTACACACTTGCCGTTGCCGTGTTGACGGGGGTGGTGTTCGGATTGGCGCCGGCGCTGCAGGCGGCCAAGACGAACCTGCAGGAAGCGTTGAAAGACGGCGGACGTGGCAGCGGTTCAGGAGCCCAGCGAAATCGGCTCCGGAGCTCGCTCGTGGTGGCGGAAGTCGCGCTCTCGCTCGTGCTGTTGATTGGCGCATCCCTGTTCGTGCGGAGTTTCCTCAGTCTGCAGACCAAGTCCGGCGGCTTCGATACCGCGCCGCTGATGACCATGCGCTTCTACATGCCCGGCGAGCCGTATGACTCGATTACCCCGAAAGTGCAGCGCGTCGAGGACGTCGTGCGACGTGTTGAGGCTCTGCCGGGTGTGCAGGCGGCAGCCGCGTCGAATCTGATTCCCATGAGTGGCGGTGGCAGCGGCGGTGCGGTCCGCGTGGAGGGCTCCACCGTGGAGCGCGGCAAGGAGCCCCGCCTCTTTTATGCGGGCGTCACGCCGCACTGGCTGAAGACGCTGGACGTGAAGCTGGTAGAAGGGCGCGACTTTACGGATGCGGAGGGCGCATCGAGGTCCGCGACAGCGGTCGTCGACGAGACCTTCGCGAAGAAGCTTCTGCCAGGCAAGTCAGCCATTGGCCAGCGATTCCAGATCACGGACGATACGGCCGCCGGCTGGTTCACGATCATTGGTGTCTCGCGGACGATCGTGACGGATGACCTCGATAGCAAGCAGCCGCCGAATCCGGTGGCGTTCATCCCCTACCCGTACATGTCCACGCGGAATACAGGATTGATGGTGCGGATGGGCGCAGGCGACCCCGCCAGCATCACCTCGGCCATCCGAATGGAGCTTCGTGCGTCGGACGCGAACCTGCCTCTCTTCGACGTCATGACGATGGAAGTCCGACGCGAGCTCGGCTTCTGGCAGTACAAACTGTTCGGATCAATGTTCTCGGTATTCGGCGGCATTGCACTCCTGCTCGCGTCGGTCGGCGTGTATGGTGTGATCTCCTACTCCGTACAGCAGCGAACGCAGGAGATCGGCGTCCGGATGGCGCTGGGTGCGCGTGGGTCCGATGTCCTGGGCATGGTCATTCGCCAGGGTGTGATGCTTGCCGCGATCGGCGTCTTTTTCGGGCTGATCGGTGCCTTCGGAGTGACTCGTGTGATCACCAGCCTTCTCTTCGTCAGCCCCACGGACCCGCTGAGCTTCATCGGCATCGCGCTCTTTCTGACTGCGGTGGCCGTGGTGGCGAGCTGGGTGCCAGCGAGGCGAGCCATGGGTGTGGATCCGATCGTGGCGTTGCGCTACGACTGATCGGAATCGGGGTCCCATTCGCTGGTCCGATGAACTGGCTGGCTTGTCTCGCCCTTCGGGCCGCGAGGAAATACCTTCCGGGGCATGAAAGTGGTGACGGTGGGCGGCGGTCCAGCGGGGCTCTACTTTGCCCTGCTCATGAAGAAGGCGAATCCGGCGCACGACATCGTGGTGCTCGAGCGCAACGCGCCGAGCGATACGTTCGGCTGGGGCGTGGTCTTTTCCGATCAGACGCTCGGCAATCTCCAGGCGGCTGACGCTGAAAGCTACCGCGAGATCACGGAGCACTTCGCGCACTGGGATGACATCGACGTTCATGTGCGCGGGACGACGATCACCTCCGGCGGACATGGATTCAGTGGCATCGCCCGCAAGACGCTGATCGACATTCTGCAGCGTCGTGCGCGAACGCTGGGGGTGGACCTTCGCTTTCAGTCCGAGCTATCGGCGCTGGAGCAGCTCAAACAGCCCGGTCTGGACGACGCCGATCTGATCGTTGCCGCGGACGGGGCCAACAGCGGCATCCGTCGGCGTTTGGCCGAGGAGTTTCAGCCGGAGCTCGACGCACGAAGCGCGAAGTTCATCTGGCTCGGGACCACGCGGCAATTCGACGCTTTCACGTTCATCTTCGTCGAAACGCCCGAGGGAGTCTTCCAGGTGCACGCCTATCGGTTTGACGACAGGCAGTCGGCGTTCATTGTGGAGTGCGACGACGCGTCGTGGCGC
>JBKJRV010000405.1:0-3146 GCA_046593115.1 Gemmatimonadaceae bacterium | reverse complement strand
CATGGATCCGTCGCCGTGCGAGTGAATGTCAATGAAACCGGGGGCCACGATCAGTCCGCGGGCGTCGATCACTTCACCAGCGCGTTGAGTCAACCGGGGAGCAATGGCAGCAATGCGTCCGGCGGAGATGCCGACGTCGGCGACGACGCCTTCGCTACCGGTGCCATCGTACACCATCCCGCCGCGGATCAGGATATCGAAGCGCCGCGATGCGCCGGCGCTGGCGCCAATGGGCGGCGCACATCCCGTGGCCGCGAGTGCGGCGCTGAGACGGGCGAGAAACTCACGACGAGATGTCACAGAGCGGTCGCTGATCCTAGGTTGTAACGATTTCCTGGGACCCCGAATTCGTACGCAGTCCCGTCGTCTTGCCGATGCGCTTGGCGAGGCGCTGAAGCCCGTCATAGGCGGCGTACTTGTACGCGTCCGAGATGGTCGGGTAGTTGAAGACCGCCTGGATGAAGAAGTCGATCGTTCCGCCGAAATACATGCAGGCCATGCCGATGTGGATCAGCTCAGCGGCGTTCTCGCCGATGATGGAGACACCCAGCAGTCGCTGGTCCTCGGGACGGAAAATGAGCTTGACGAATCCTTCGGTGTCGCCGAGGATCTGACCGCGGGGATTCAACCGGAAGCTCGCCTTGCCGATCTCGTAGCTCAGCCCCTTGGACTCGGCTGACTCCTGCGTCTCGCCGACCATGGCGATTTCAGGGATCGTGTAGACGCCGTAGGGCAGGACAGGTGACACTCGCTCCTTGTACTTCAGGTCGAAGGCGTGACAGATGGCCACACGCGCCTGTTCCATCGACGTTGACGCGAGTGCCGGAAAGCCGATGACATCGCCGGCCGCGTAGATGTTGGCTGCCGAGCTCCGATAGTGCTCGTCGATCTCGACGTAGCCGCGGCGGTTCAGCGTGACTTCGGCGGCATGCAGGTTGAGCTCGCTGGTATTGCCAATGCGGCCGGTGCTGTACAGCACGCAATCGGCGTTGAGAACGGTGTCGTCGGAGAGGACGACCTCGGCGATGCCGTCCGCGACGGTGATGTGGTTGACCTCACAGTTCCCATGCACCGAGATGCCAAGTCGCGAGGTCATCTGTTGCCGGAGGGCGTCGCTGATCTCGGCGTCGAGCTGCTGGAGCAGGCGATCCTTGGCATTGATCAGTGTGACGCGGACGCCGAGCGCGGCGAACATGCAGGCGTATTCGCAGCCGATGACGCCGCCGCCGATGACGATCATGCGCCCGGGGATCCGGGGCAGCGTCAGGATGGAGTCACTGTCCACGACGACGGCATCGTCGAACGGCACGTCATTCGGACGAATGGGACACGATCCCGTCGCGATGAGAAAGACGTCGGCCGTCAGGGTGCGCGTCTGCTGCTTGAAGCGCGACAACTCGATCGTGCCCGGACTGACGAAGCGCGCAGCGCCCTGCGCGACATCGATATTGTGGCGCTTCAGGTTGTCATCGATGAGCTGCCACTCGGCTTCGACCACCGTCCGCTCGCGGAACATGAAGTCGGCGATTGTGATATCGCGTTTCACGGTGTAATCCACGCCGTAGAGGCCGCGTTGGCGAAGCCCGGAGAAATAGAGTGCGGTCTCGCGAAGCGTCTTGGAGGGAATGGTGCCCGTGTTGACCGCCGCCCCGCCTGGTTTCGGCGCGCGCTCCACGATGCAGACCTTCTTGCCGAAGTACGCGGCTTGCGCCGCGCCCTTCTCGCCGGCCGGTCCCGCGCCGATGACGATCAGGTCGTAGTGGTCAGTCATGGATGAGCGCCGTGTAGCGGACGTCATTCCCCATTGGTGCCAGCATCCTCCGCGACAGTCAGCGCGTCTTCGCGATACACCAGCCAGCCGGTCGTCTCTTCGGCGACCAGCTCGACCTCGGTTCCGATCGGCAGTGTCAAGTTAGGAACTTCATGTCCAGCCGGAAAGTCGGTGAGGATCGGCACGTTGAGGTCCGAGACGAGATCGAGGAGAAAATCCTCGAACTCATCCTCTTCCGAGCGGTCCAGCGAGAGTTGTCCAAAAACCACTCCACGTACATGACGCAGGAGGCCCGCCGAGCGTAAATGGACCAGGCGCTCGTCGACGGAGGACATTGGGTCGCGAGTCTCCTCGATGAAGAGGATCGCCTCCCGTGTGTCGATCTCGTACGGTGTGCCGATCGTCTGCTGGACGAGGGACAGGTTACCTCCGATCAGGCGGCCGACCGCGCGGCCCGGGCGGACGCTGTGCGCGAGGCCCCGGCCGATGCGCGTGGTGGGGCGTGGCGTCGTCAGCGCGGAGAGCAGGGAAGCCATCGTTGGATCGCGCGTGCTTGGGATCAGGTCGTCGACGGTGGGGCCGTGAAAGACGCGGAGTCCGGAGCGCCGCATGAGCCAGAGGTGCAGCGCCGTGATATCCGAGTAGCCGACGAAGGCCTTCGGATTTCGCCTGAAAATTTCCGGCTCGAGGTGCGGGAGCATGCGGACCGCGCCGTAGCCGCCGGTGCCCCCGATCAGCGCCTTGACCTTGGGATCGAGCCACATTCCCATGAAGTTTTCGGCGCGGCGTTCGTCTTCCGGCCGTTGGAAGCGACGTACGCGGTCGATTTCCGAGTCGATGATGACTTCGTAGCCGGCGCGCTGGAGGGCTTGAACGCCGCGCTGGAGCCAGCCAGGCCGCGGCGCGTACGAGGGGCCGACGACGCCGATTGTGTCTCCCTTCACCAGCGCCGGGGGGCGGATGAGCGGCGGGAGGGTGACTGTGTCGAGGTGGTCGTCGGGTGGCATCGCGTAGCGGGAAGGTAGGCGCCTGCGGGGGGAGACGCGAGGGCTTGGGCGTGCCGACCTGGTCCGCGCACTGAGGTGGCGTACGTCGATTGAACCGTTACGGCCGAGTGAACACCCCCACCTGCGAAACAACGTGTCCGGTGATTAGAGCTAGCGCCTACGACTGCGCCCGCAGCCTCATCACGTAAACCCGGATCCGCGCCGCGTTGGTGCCCACGTCGCTCCCGCCCACGCGCGACACCGACCGCACGTCCACTCGGCTCGCCGCTCCCATCCCGGCATCCGCCGGCCGCACGCGGATCACGATGTCGTCCTTAAACTTGAAGAAGCGCGTCGTGGCTGTGGCCTCGATGCGGCCGCTGGCCGAG
>JBKJRV010000196.1:0-4700 GCA_046593115.1 Gemmatimonadaceae bacterium | reverse complement strand
CTCTGCATACGGCGTCGCCGGACGGATCGCGGAAGCAAGCGGCGACATCGTGAAGGTGCTTCGCGCACGCCTCGCCGACGCAAAGCTGCTTACTGATCGCGGCAATCTGCCCGGGGCTGAGGCGGTCCTGGACGAGGCGATCGGCCGAGCGTCGGACAGAAACGTTGGAGAAGTAGGCGGGTTGTTGAAGCATCAGCGAGCCAGCGTTGCCGCTCTGCGTGGGCAGCATGAGCGCTCCATCCGCCTCGTCTACGAGGCACTGACCGCACTGGAGTCACCATCCGCGCGCGATCGTGCGCTCTCGGATCTTGCGGCCACTTTCGCGGAACTGGGATGCCGAAGTGCCGCGCGGGACGCCCACCTGATCCTCGCCGCCACAGCGCAGGAGCAATACTCCCGTTGGGTGGCGACGATCAACTTGATGGAGCTCGCGGGACTCGACATGCGCGAGCCGAACTTCGAGCAGTATCGCCGGGAGCTTGCTGATGCCCCGCTACCGCCGTCACTCGCGGCCGCGTATCACCTGTATGTCGGTCAGAGCTATCAGCGGTTTGGAAAGTTCGACCTTGCGCAACAGTCCATTGGGCATGCGATCGAGATTTCCAGCATGCACCACCTGAATCAGTATCTCTTCCAGGCCGAGACGGCGCTCGCGGACTTAAAGGCCGGGCGACGGAACATCGTCTCACCCGGGGTGGAACCTGCGCCTTCACTACGCGACATTGCGGAGTCGGTTCGTGAAATGCGCGTGGCGTCGAACGTTGGCGCTCAATAACGGAAGCGGGCCACCATGATTGTACCGTGGCCCGCTGGGGCTTTCACACGTTCAGCCACTGCAGGTCTGCACGCCGCTGATGACCTGGCATCCCTGCTTGGGCGCGGGAGCAGTCGGGCTGGCACACGCCGACACGGTAAACGCGACAAGAGCGAGGACGGCAATGGCGAGGCGGCGGCGGATCATTGGGAGCTCCTTCGACGTGAGTTGTGCAATGAGGTGGGCAACTCACCCGAAGCTAGGCTCGCGTGTTCAGGCGTAAACGTGCATTTTGTGACACCAACGTACTGTTTTATGACACGCCGACTCGGATCACGTGGAAGTAGTCGCGCTTCTTCCTCCGCCGCTTCTGTCCCACCTGCGCGTTGTGCTCGGTACCGTACACGGAGTGACTCAGGTTTCCGACTGGGCGAGCCTCTCCGATGCACTGCGCCGGCAGTCGCTGGATGTTGCTGTACTCGACCCCCAGTCGGCGGGTGGTGTGCAACTGGCGGAGCTCCTGTCGCTGCTCGAGCAACATCCGTCGCTGCCGATTGTGCTGTACACATACCTGTCGCCAGGCATGCTGGGAGCGGTCGCGGAGCTCGCACGACACGGCGTCCGCGACGTGGTGCTTCATCGCTTCGATGATGAGCCCCGTCGATTTCTCGACCTGCTCGAGCGCCAGCCCGGATTCGCCCTCGGTGAGATGCTCCTCGAGCCGCTCGCGCAGCCATTGTCGCGGCTCCCGAGCGCACTCGCCCGCGCCGTCGAGCGGCTCTTTCGTTCACCGTCGCGCGTGCACGGCGTCAGTGATCTTGCGAGGTCCGCAAGCATGAGCGTGCGCATGGTGTATCGCAAGCTGGATCAGGCCGGACTCGCTTCACCGCGCGTTCTGGTCCAGACCGCGCGCCTGCTGCGCGCGTACGGCTACATGCGCGATCCGGGACTACTGATCGAGGATGTCGCCACCAAGCTGGGCTACCAGTCTCCGCGGCTCCTGACTCGCCAGATGCAGGAAGCGACCGGGATGACGCCCACTGAGGTGCGAGGGCACATGTCGCCCGAGGAATTCGTCGAGCGACTTGGCGCGCGGCTGATGGCAACGAGTGCAGTCACGCCATCGCGCCAGCAACCGGTCATCATCGCATGATGGGCTCGGCGCCGCGGTATGGTGCACTCAGCGTGCTGATCGTCGATGACGAGCCGTCCATCTGCAAGGCGCTCCAGATCGCCCTCACTCGCGATGGCATCAACGCACGGATCGCCGAGTCAGGGGATGCGGCGCTGGACAAGCTGCGATCCGAGCACTTCGATGCCATGATCGTTGATCTGCGCATGCCCGATCTGCGCGGCGACGTACTGTTCGAGCTGGCATCGGCCATCCAGCCGCAACTTCGGCAGTGCACGCTCTTCACCACCGGCGATATCACCGACCGTGCCGAGCGTTTGATCGCCGCCTGTCATTCGCCAATGCTGCGAAAGCCCTTTGATCTGGCTGACGCGATTGAAGCCATCCGCGCGCTGGCCCCTCAGTCGCGCGAAGAAATCGCCTAGCGGTCGCGCTGCGTTCCGCCGGCTTTCCGCAACACCAGATTGCCATTGCCCGATGTCATGCGAAGTCTCGGGCCGCCTTTCCCAATGGTCGCTCGAACACGCTTCCGGTCGAGCCGTCCCTCGACGCTGAGCGGAAAGTCCGACACGAGATGCCCATTGCCCGTGCTGCTTTCCAGCTCTCCGTTATAATCGGCGGGGAGCGTCACGGTCACACGACCGTTTCCCGACCTGAAGCTCATGTTCTCCGAGCCGCGGATGGCCATCATCGCGACCTGGATGCTGCCGTTGCCGGTAGTGGCCTGAACCGGGCCGAGTGAGGTGGTGACCTCGATGCGTCCGTTGCCGCTATGCGCATTGACGGGCCCACCCGCACCACGAACGTCTATGTCGCCGTTGCCCGAATGCGCGACCACGCTGTCGCCGTGCGCATCGACGCGCACGGCGCCATTGCCACTGCGCGCAACGACGCCGGCACCGGTGCCTTCGGCATCCACTGCGCCGTTGCCCGAGACGACGTGCAGCTTCACACCCTTCGGCACACGAATCGCCACGTCGGCGTGCATCTGGCGGCCATCGCGGTTGCGTCCATGGCTCGTCACCCCATCATCATCGCAATCGTCCTCGGGACCCAGCACACAGATCACGATGTCGTTGCCCACCTTGCGTGTCTCGAAGACCAGTTCCGAGTAACGATCGTCGCGATTCGATCTCCCCGAGCGCCCGCGTTTGACCGCCTTGACCTCGGCGGATCCATCGCTGGACACGACGGAGGTGATGGGGCCGTTCACACTGAACACACGGAGAACAGTGCCGGCCGCCATGCGGCCGGTCCACACGAACATCGAGTCGCGATCAGCGGCACCCGACTGAGCGGAGGCCTCCGTCGCGAGCGACGCGACAGAGCAGAAGGCGATCAGCGACGACAAAGTCAGACGGAGAGGGTAACGCATTGGAGAAGACCCGGTTCGAGTTAGTCGTCCCGTCATGGGACGATCGCTATCAGGCGAGCAGGCACAGGAGCTCGCATCATCGGCGACCCGAATATGACAGCGCAATGCGTCTCACGGTTGGAATGGGCACCGGCGGGCCTTTGCGCTGCGTCAGAATCTCCACCCGCGCAGGGTGCGCAACGCCTTATCGAGCGCCTCGCGTTGCGCAGGGTGCGTCGCAGTCGCCAGCAGGGAATCGTAGCTCTCGATGGCGAGCGCCAGCGCCTCGCGATCCCGTTCCCCGCTCGCGAGACTGGCGGCGTTGTCGGCGAGGATTGCCTTCGCGAGATCGTCCGCGGGAAATCGCGACGTGACCTGGAGCCATCGTCCAACGCGCTCGCGAATGTCGGATTCACTGAGTGCCCAGAGATGCCAGGCACCACGGTTCCCCGGATCCGCAGCGATGGCGCGGGCTGCCAACTCGCCGACGACATCGGGACCGCGTCCGGAGAGCCAGTAGGCATTGGCGAGAATGACCAGGGCGCGCGCGTCGTCCGGTTGCTCATCCACAATTCGCTCGTACACCGGTCCGGCGACCTCGGGAATGGCGATGAACGGCTCGACCGCTTCCGCGAGCTCGCGGGCACCGGCACGCTCGGCCAGCCGCCCGATGTCATCGAGCAGGTCGGCGATGCTGGCATGATCGCGGTAGGCGCTGACGGCAGCCGCGAGGGATTCCGCCACGGTGCGTCCGTCGGAAGAAGGGGCAGTTGGCATGGCTGAAAAGTACTGTGGGCCGAAGCGGGTGACAGGGCGCCTCGCAATTTGCGCTTGCGCGAACGGGGTTTCGTGGCGATACTCGATATGTCAGTCGGTCGTACTGCAGACCGGTGACGGCCCGTACGTGAACGTCGGCTCCTCCACGGTTGTGTATCGCCAGTTCGAGGAGAGTCCCACATCGGTCGAGTGCGCTGCCGGAGCCCGAACGTGAGCTCCGTGCTGCTGGCCTGCGAGTCGCGGGCGCGCCCCCGGGTAAGTACCGGACGTGAAAGTGTTCGCGTCGCGCGCACAACAGCATCCCGTCTCATTGAAATTTCGACCAGCGCCCCGAGCGCCAGGGTCTTTCGTGGATCACCTCCAAACCCAAGTTGCATGAACGAACGTAAACGCCCCATGCGTCGCGGCCGCGGTCAGCGTCCATTTCAGCGACCACCGCGACCCGATGACGACGCAAATCCCTACCGTGAAGGTTCGGACAGTGCGGGCGGAGGTGGGGATGCGGAGAACAGCGCGCCGGTAACGGGCAATGCCACCGACCCACAGGGCATGACCGGCGAGTCGGGTTCCGGAAGCGATTCGGCAGGGGATAGCAGTGAGGGCGTGTCGACACCCGCCCACGAACACACGGAAACTGGTGGAGGCCATACACCGACCAGTCAGGGCCATCAGGGCGGCCAGCC
>JBKJRV010000159.1:0-4364 GCA_046593115.1 Gemmatimonadaceae bacterium | reverse complement strand
CCGCTCGATCGCAAAGCCGAGGTGCACGAGTACGTCGTCACCAACCGAGGCATCAACGAGGTCGAGGGCGACCGTCGCGGTTCCACCCGGCATCGCGACGCTGCCCGTCCGTGTTCCCGGGTCGATGCCGAGGACACGACCGATAACTGCCTCATCACCGCACAGATGACAGACGCCGTCAGGCGAGTCACAGGACACGACGTTCGTCGCGCCCGTCATGCGCTCACCGGGCGATGCTCGAAGAAAACGTGCACGAGCTCCCAGAGCACGTGATACAGCATTTCGTGCGTCTCCTGCACGATGCAGCGATCGAGCGTTGGCACGGCGAATACATGGTCAGCGACAGCCGCCGAGCCATGAGCATCGCCAATCAGGGCCAGGGTGAGCATCCCCTGAGCTCGCGCTGCGGCGAGAACGGCGCGCGCGGAATCGCCGATGTCATGCGAAGCGATCAGCATCACGAGATCGCCAGGCTTCCCCATGGCTGCCAGCGCGTGGAGCGCCGCACCGCCTTCGATTTCCGGAAGCGGAAGTGCCGGCAGGGCCCGCTTGCCCACGACCACTGGATGGACAAACTCCACGACCACGTGCGCGACATCGCTGCGCTGGGCGCCGTCGCCGCAGACGAACAGGCGACCCCCAAGCTGAAAGCGCGACGACATTGCGTGACACGCCTGAGCGACCGCGTCCACATGACGGTTGAAGAACTGCGCGGCTGCCTCATTCGTGGCCGCGAATCGACGTGTCGCGACGTCATGGGGCGCAATGCGCGTACTCTCCGGCAGCATGACGCTCGTCATTCGATCTGGCTGTGCTCAATGAGCTTGATTTCGTCGGCGAACTCCGAGCCGAGCTGCTCGAGGAACTCGGTAGTGCGGCGCGCTTCCTCTTCGTCGATCTTGCTCAGGGCGAAGCCGACATGAATGAGCACCCAGTCGCCGATCTCGAGACCGTCGGGCACGAGCATTCCCACGTTGATCGCGCGGCGGACGCCAGAGATTTCCGCCTTCGCGAGGTGATGCGTGGGTTCAAGAAACTCGACGATCTGGCCAGGCACGCCTAGGCACATGGGTCCTCCTGGAGTGCGCAGGCAGCGACGTACGCCTGACCAAGCGACAGCCCGCCGTCGTTGCATGGAACGAGCCTTGGAAGAAGCACTCGAAACCGCCGCGCGACAAGCGCCTCGTGCGTTAACCCGGCCAGCAAAGCGTTGGCGAACACCCCGCCCGACAGCACCACTACCGCGAGGCCGGTTTCCTCGCGAATGCGCTCGCAGCCGAGCACGATGAGGTCACGCAGTGCGCCATGAAACGCGGCGGCGATGTCGGACTGGTCACGACCACGCGTCAGGTCGGTAAGTATCTCCTGAATCAGTGATCCTGGGTCTGCCGTCCACGTCGCGCCCCCGCTGAGAGCCATTGAATATCCGCCTCTGACCCGGCCGCCGGCTGCCGCCTCGAGCGCCATGGCCGCTTCACCCTCAAAGCGTGAGACGTGGCACAAGCCAAGCAGCGATGCGACCGCGTCGAACAAGCGTCCAACGCTCGACGTCCGCGGAGTATGCTCGCTGCGCGTACTGAGCTGTTGCACCAGGAGCCATTCCTGTTCACCGACGGTCGGCGGTCGGAGCGCTGATAACTGCCGAGGATTGGCACCCGCGCTTGCGACGTGCGCAACCGCTGCGCGCCACGGGCGCCGCGCCGCCGCATCGCCGCCTGGCAGCGGCACATACGCCAGGTGCCCACTGCGCGTGAAGCGGGCGCCATCCACCACCAGAAACTCACCGCCCCAGATGGCGCCGTCGGTGCCCAGGCCGGCACCGTCGAACACGACGCCGATCACCGGCTCGCGCAATGCAAACTCCGCGAGACCGGCCGCGACATGTGCATGGTGATGTTGCACCGGCACGCGCCGCTCGATCCCATGCGCGGCGGCGAACTGCTCGGCGACTCGCGTCGAGGCGTAATCGGGATGGAGATCGTGTGCGATCACCGCTGGACGCACGCCGGCCGCGCGCAACGTGCCGTCGATCGCTGCCCGGATTGCATCGCGCGCAGGCGCAGTGTCGAGATCGCCGACATGCGCCGAAAGCCGCGCGGTCATGCCGCTGGCCACACAAACGGTGTTCTTGAGATGCCCGCCGACGGCCAGTACCGGAGCCTGCACGGCAAACGGCAGCGCCATCGTTTGCGGCACGTAGCCACGCGACCGCCGAAGCGGTCTCGCCTCACCGGCAATAATTCGCAGGACACTGTCATCACACCGCTCAGCGATCCGGCGATCGTGGGTGAGAAACAGATCGGCGATATCGCCGAGCGCAGAGAGCGCGGTCGTGTCGTCGATGACGACTGGTTCGCCGCCACGGTTGCCGCTGGTCATTACCAACGGCCGATCGACCGCGACCAGCAGGAGATGGTGCAGCGGTGTTGACGGAAGCATCACGCCGAGGAGGTGATTTCCGGGCGCGACCGATGGCGCGATGGTGTTGTATGGCCGCGCCGTCATGAGGACCACCGGGCGCGCGGGAGCTGCGAGCAACGCGGCCTCTGGCTCCGATATGTGGCACAGCGTTTTCGCGGCGGCCACGTCGCGAAGCATGACGGCGAACGGCTTCGCCGGTCTGTGTTTGCGCTCACGGAGCTTTGCTACTGCGAGCTCAGAGGTGGCGTCGCAGGCGAGGTGGAATCCGCCGAGTGCCTTGATGGCGACGATGCCACCATCGCGCAACGTTGCTGCTGCGGCCGCGAGCGCGTCACTGCCGCGTGCCTGCGGCGTATCAAGGGAGCGGCCGTGGGCAAGGAGTCCGGGACCGCAGTCCGGGCACGCGATCGATTCCGCGTGGAAGCGCCGGTCGTGTGGATCGTCGTACTCGCGGCGGCATTGGCCGCAGAGCGGGAACGCCGACATTGTGGTCCGCTCCCGGTCGAAGGGCGTTTCATGGACGATCGTGAAACGCGGGCCACAGTCGGTGCACGTGATGAACGGATGCTCGAAACGCCGGTTCGAACGATCGAACAGCTCCGCCAGGCAGGCGTCGCAGGTCGCCACATCAGGGGGAACGGTCGCCGTGATGTCGTCGGTCGGCGTCGCTTCACTGGTCGCGATGCGAAAGACGTCGTAGGACTGGAGGATGGCGGATTCGACCCGTAGTCGGGAAATCGTGGCAAGGGCGGGAGGCGCGAGAGTCAACAGCCGGCAAAATTCATCGACTCCGGTGACCTCGCCTTCGATGTCGATGAGGACACCGCCGGCGTCGTTGCGCACGAAACCGCGCAGCGCGTTGGCTGCGGCCAGCCTGTGGACGTAGGGTCGAAACCCCACGCCCTGGACGGTACCTTCGACCGCGATCAGCCGACGCTCCAGCATCCACCCTCCACGAACGCCGCGATACCTCTTTGTAAGGTATGCTCGCCCTGCCTAGTGGTACAACGGCGGGCAGGGGTGCCGCAAACTCGCTTCGGTCAACCGAAGTGCCAGCGCTTCGCGGCTACAGTTCGTCGAGGAGCTGTCGGAGGCGGTTCAGCAGCTTCGAGCCCGACGGTGTCAATGCATACGTGGGGAACGGGCTATCCTGGTCATTCACGCGACGCTGGAGCAACTGCGCCGCCTCCAGCGCGCGCAGGGTTTCCGCGAGCGTGGAGCTGCTGATTCCCGGCAACGCCTCGGCAATATCATGGTAGCGAGGCTTCGCGTGCGTGTGGATGGCATTCATCACAGCGAGCGAGTAGCGACGGCGGATAATTCGAAGCAGGTCCTCCACGCCGCAATAGCAGGTGGACGCGCTGGCGTCCCCCGGAGTGCCGCAGCCACACGGGGGAACGTCGCGCCTGGAGAGATGCCGAGTGTCGTCCGATCCCGTCATGGCGATACCGACAGGTGCGCTACCAACCGGCTCTCATGTCACGGGACATCATCTTCGCCCGGTATGCGGATGGTCTCCCCCCACAGGTGGCGCCCGAACCACTGCCAGTTGTGCCACATCGCGGCGAGCTGCTCCTTTGGCTTGTCGATTCCGTGCCCGAAGCCCTTATAGACCACCAGTCGCGTCGGCACCCCGACGTCCTGCAGGCCCTGAAAAAGCTCGTACGCATTCGCGATCGGCACGCGGCGATCGAGCTCCCCGTGCTGGATGAGCGTCGGCGTACGCGCCTGGCGCACGTAGGTCATCGGCGACGTCTTCCGGTAGATCTCGGCGTCCTCCCACGGAGTGGCCTTGAGGTACTGCCGCGTGAATGGATGAATGTCGGTGTTGGTGTAGTACGTCACCCAGTTGGAAATGCCCGCACCGACCGAGATGGCCTTGAAGCGGGTACTCGTGGTGGTGAGGAAGGCGGAGATGTAGCCCCCCTGGCTCCAACCCATCG
>JBKJRV010000101.1:0-6787 GCA_046593115.1 Gemmatimonadaceae bacterium | reverse complement strand
AGGAAGGCACCCTCGACCGGTGGCGCGCCCGCTACCGGGCCGCTGATGCGCTGATCGTGGATGACATCCAGTTCGTCGCCGGGAAAGAGCGCACGCAGGAAGAGCTCTTCCACGTGTTCAACGCGCTGTATTCTGAGGGAAAGCAGATCATCATTTCGAGCGATCGGCCCCCGCGCGAGCTCGAGTCGCTCGAGGACCGGCTCCGCTCCCGTTTCGAGGGCGGCCTCGTCGCCGAGCTCCAGTCGCCTGATCGCGCACTTCGCGAAAAGCTGTATGCCCGGGCCTTGCATGACCTCCATCCGCCTGCGGAAGCCGGCGTGGTGGCCTGGTTGGCGGAGCGGCCAACCTCGAGCGTGCGGGAGATCCTCGGCACCGTCAACCGGCTCATCAGTGCCTCGGACGTCGCCGGCGTACCGATCTCGCTGGCGCTGGTGCGAGCGGAGCTCGACGGCATCGGTGCCGCGCCCGTCGCCGCGCCTGCCAGTATGCGCGCCTCCGTTGACACCTTTTTCCTCGACGATGAGAAGGTCGTCTGGGATTGGCCTGATCTCGGTGGCCGCGTGATCGAGGAGTACCGCTAGTGGCCATCAAGGGCAGTCTCAAGGAAGCCAGCCTTCCCGACGTGCTTCAACTGCTCACCATGGGCAAGAAGACCGGCTGCCTGGCGGTCACGCACCGGAACAACTTCGGCTACATCTATTTCGACAAGGGCAAGATCTGCTTTGCGTCGATCGTGAACCGCCGCGATCGACTGGGGGATGTGCTGATGAAGAGCGGTCTCATTTCGCAGGAGCAGCTGGAGATGGCCATCCAGCTGCAGAGCAAGCAGCGCGACAAGCGACTCGGCGACATCCTCGTCGCGCAGGACATCATCTCGCGCGAGGTGCTGCATTCGCAGATCCGTATGCAGATCGAGGAGGCCGTCTACTTCCTCTTCACCTGGTCGCAGGGGACGTTCAATTTCGAAGGGGACGTCAAGCCCGAGGAACAGGACTTCCTCGTCTCCATCAATCCGGAGACGTTGCTACTCGAGGGCGCACGACGGGTTGACGAGTGGAGCATGATCGAGAAGAAGATTCCCTCGTTCGACCTGGTGTTCGATGTGGATCGCTCGCGCATCCTTGCCAGCGGCGCGGTGCTGACCACGTTGCAGGAAACGCTGGTCGGTCTCATCGATGGCCGGCGCGATGTCACCATACTCATCGAGGAGTCCGGCCTCGGCGAGTTCGATGTCGGCAAGGCGCTGTACGGTCTGTTGACCGCCGGCTTCATGCACCGCGTGGGCAAGAGCGCACCCACCGAGCCCACGATCTCGGATGCGCGGGTGGACGAGCATCGCAACCTCGGGATCGCGTTCTACAAGACGGGCATGCTGGAGGAAGGGATGCGGGAGTTCCGCCGCGTGCTCGATCTGCGTCCCGGCGATGCGGCCGTGCGCTTCTTCATGGGACTCGTCCTGATGCGGCAGAACAAGTGGCCGGAGGCGGCCACCGCGTTTCAGGAAGCCGCGGCGCAACCCGGTGCCAAGCCGGCGGTGTTTCACAATCTGGGTTATGCGCTGGAGCGGCTGGGTCAGTATCACGAAGCGCTCGCGGCCCTCACGGAAGCACGGAAACGCAACGGCAATGACCCACGCATGCACCTTTCCATCGGTGTCCTCTCGCTGCGGCTCGGGGATGTCACAACCGCGAATGCGACGCTTACGGCGTCGCGCGCGCTCTGGGGAAAGAAACCACCGTCAGCCGCCTGGTTTCATTACACCGCGCTCGCAGCGGGACTCGCCGGCGAGGTGGATCGTGGTGTCGAGCTGTTGCAGGAAGGCATCAATCTGCACCCGCACGCCGCCTCGCTGTTCAACAACCTCGCGGTCATGCAGGAACGCCGGGGCAACTACGAAGACGCGGCGACAACCGCCGAGCGCGGTGTGCACGAGGACGTGGCCCTCGCGCAGCTGCACAAGAACGCCGGCGATTATCACTACCGCGCCACGCGCTACGATGAAGCGCTCGACGCCTATCAGCGCGCGTCCAAGCTCAATCCGCAGCTTGGCGAAGACGTTTACCTGAAGCTCGGCAACATTCGTTACCGGCGCGGGGAGCGTGAGGAGGCGGCCGCCTGCTGGGAACAAGCGCTCACGCTCGACCCCACCAGCGAGATCATCCGCACGAATCTCGATGCGGTGCGACGCTCGCTCCCGTGAACGACATCCTGCAGGAAGATCAGTTCTCGGCGTTGACCGCCAAGATTTCCCGAGATCGCGGATTCGGCTGCGCGAGCTACAAGGATAAGTGTCTCAAGCGCCGCATCGCGGTTCGCATGCGCGCGCGGGGAGTCCATACGTACGACGATTACGCGCACATGCTCGACAGCGATCCCACCGAATACGAGCGACTGCTCGATGCGCTGACGATCAACGTGACCAAGCTGTTCCGGAACTGGGAGGTCTACGAGGTCATCGCCCAGCTGGTGGTGCCGTCGCTCTGGGACGCCGGGAGCGCTCCAATTCGCGCGTGGAGCGCCGGCTGCTCGTCGGGAGAGGAGCCGTACTCGCTGGCGGTTCTCTTTCACCGCCATGCGGCGTCAAAGGGTGAAGTCGCGAAGCTCGGTCGGGTGAATATTCTCGGAACGGATATCGACCGCGAAAGTCTGCTGTCCGCGGCGCGAGGCCACTTCGGGGAAGCGGCGTTCGCCGACACGCCGGCCGATCTGCGCCAGCGGTACTTCACTCCGCTTGCCCCGCACACGGTCGATCCTGCGGTACGCTCGCTCCTCACGTTCGAGCAGCGTGACCTGCTTCGCGAAGACGCCCCGGCCACAGCGCTCGACCTGGTCATCTGTCGCAACGTGCTCATCTACTTCGACCGCGGCTCGCAGGAAACGCTGCTCCACAAGTTCCACGACGCGCTCGCGCCAGGAGGGTTCCTCATCCTCGGCAAGGTTGAGACACTGCTTGGCGAGTCGCGCTCGCGCTTTGCCTCCGTCGACGCGCGGCAGCGCATTTTCCGAAAGCTGTGACGGAGATTCGTGTGAAGGTCGCCGACTATGCCGTCTCGCGAGCGGGTGTCATCGCCACGATCGGGCTTGGCTCCTGCGTCGCTATCGCACTGTACGACGGCGTGACGCGAATCGGAGCGCTCGCGCACATTTTGCTGCCATCGGTGTCACTGTCCCGGGATACGTCCAATGCCGCCAAGTTTCCTGAAACCGTGATTCCGATCATGCTCGCCGAGATGCGCTCGCTGGGCGCGAATGGAAACGTGCAGGCGAAGATCGCTGGAGGGTCGAGCATGTTCGGCAATCTCCTGCCCAGCGGCGGTATCAACATGGGCGAGCGCAATGTCACAGCGACTCGCGACGTGCTCGCCGCCCATGGCATTCCCATCATGGGCGAGGATGTCGGCGGTGATTACGGTCGGAGCGTGTATTTCGACCTCGGCGATGGCCGCGTGCGCGTTCGCTCGCTGAAGCGGGGCGAAAGTGTCCTCTAAGACCAGTGTCCTCGTCGTTGACGACAGCGCCTTCATGCGCAAGGTGATCTCCGAGATCATCGACGCCTCCGAGGAGTTCCACGTCGTGGGCACCGCGCGCAATGGCCACGATGCGCTGAAGCAGATCCATTCGCTCGATCCCGCGATCGTCACGCTCGATATCGAAATGCCCGAGCTCGATGGTCTGCAGACGCTCGGCTACATCATGAGCGAGACACCACGTCCAGTGGTCATGCTCAGTGCCGGCGAAACCGGTGATGGCGCCGAGTCACTGACCATCCGGGCGCTCGAGCTGGGGGCGGTCGACTTCATTCGGAAGCCGTCGGGTCCTATCAGCCTCGATCTGGCTACGGTACGTGATCGACTGCTCGAGGCGCTTCGCTCGGCGCTTCACGTGAACCTGGGTGGGGTGCCGATGCTCGCGCGCCCCCGGCTGCGAAACACCCCGCCGCGGCCCTCTGGTGCCGACGGGTCCGCGCGCCGTGCGGTGGTGATCGCCGCATCCACCGGGGGGCCGCGGGCGCTCGCCGATGTCATTCCCAATCTTCCGCGGAATCTCGACGCCGCCGTCCTTGTCGTGCAGCATATGCCCTCGGGCTTCACGCGCAGCCTCGCCGAGCGCCTCAACGCCCTGAGCTCCGTCCCGGTGTGCGAGGCAGAGCATGGCATGCGCGTCTCGACGGGTCGCGTCTACCTGGCGCCGGGAGGCTTTCACATGAAGGTGGCGCTGCTCGATGGCGCACCGATGCTGTCACTGGATTCCTCACCGCCCATTTGGGGCGTGCGTCCCTCCGCTGACCCACTCTTCCGCTCCGTCGCCGAGGTGTTCGGGCCCGAGGTCGTCGGCGTCGTGCTCACCGGGATGGGTCGGGATGGCGCGGCCGGCCTGCGCGCTGTTCGCGAAGCCGGTGGTCATGGCATCGTGCAGAATCGCGAGAGCTCCATTGTCTATGGGATGCCGCAGGCCGCGCTGACCGCGGCGGGAGCGGATCGTATCGCGGCCATCCAGGACGTGGCACCGACCATCGTCGAGCTGCTGGCGACGCGGCGAGCGGTCGCATGATCGAGCAATACTGGAAGCTGACGGGCAAGCCGTTCAGCAACACCCCCGATCCGCGGTTCATCTATCACTCGCCGACGTTCGACGAAGGCTTTGCGCGGCTCATGTATGACGTGACGGAACTTCGCAGCGGACTGTCGCTGATTACCGGCGACATCGGATGCGGAAAGACCATGCTCGCGAACGCGCTAATGGATCGTCTTCGCGACACGCCCCACGCCGTCACCGTTCTCGCGAGTCCAAGACTGAGCGCCGTACAGCTGCTCCGGGCCATCGCCGAGGCGCTCGGGCTGCCGAAACCGCCGCGCGCGAAGCATGCGCTGATCCAGGCACTCGGCGAGCATCTGGCCGAACTGCACGCCAGCGGGCGCCGGCCGGTGCTGCTCGTTGACGAGGCACAGTTGGTCGCACCGCCGCTGCTCGAGGAAATCCGGTTGCTGACGAATTTCGAAAGTCACACCGACAAGCATCTCCACGTGGTCCTCCTCGGCCAACCGGAACTGCGCGACCGGATCGCGAAGCAACCGCAGTTCGACCAGCGCATCAGCCTGCGGTATCACCTGCCCCCCCTCGAGTCCGCTGACGTGGGTGACTACGTGCGACACCGGCTCGGAGTGGCCGGTGCGAACGGCACGGCCATTTTCGACGATGATACGTTCGCTATTCTCGCGGAGCGCACGGGTGGCGTCCCGCGTCTGGTGAACAATCTGGCGACGCAGGCGCTGTTCGTGGGTGCGTTGCGGCACGTGTCGCGCATCGACGCCGCGCTCGTGAGCGATGTCGCGGACGATCGCGAATGACACCCAGGAAGACGCCTCGCGGCAGCCCCGCGATCAGTTACCGGGACCTCATGGCGGGGAAGGGTGCGCCGGAGCCCGCCAGGGACCCGGGCACGGAAAAGCCGGCGACGGCATCGCAAAGTGAAGCGGAAAAGCCAGCGACCGAGCGGCAGAGTGGCGTTCAGGAGCCAGCGACCGAACCGCTTGTTGCCGCCGGCACTTTACCGCTGGTGCATGACGTTCCTAAAGTCGAGCCACCAACGCTACTGCTGGTGCACGACGTTCCCACGGGTGAGGCACCAACGCCACCGGTGGTGCACGCCCTTCCACCGGCCCGACGCCGCGACCGCAGCCGGGAGCTGACGCCACGCGAACTGGCAGCGGTGTTAAACACTGAGCAGGCTGCCGCTGCACGGATACTTGCCGAAGAAACGGCGGCAGTGGAGCGCGCGGCTCAGCCCGAGGCCGAGCCCGAGGCCATCCCCACGACGACGGCGCTCAACGCGCCGGTCATACAAGAGGTGGGACCGCGCCACTCCGCCTCGATATCGAGCGACACCATGGAGTTCGCCGTCGCCGCGGCGACGGCGACGCTGCCCTTTCGGGATCGCGTTCGTGCGCGGGCTGGCCTGGTCGATGTGTTGCGCTTCCGCATCGGTACCGAGCTCTTCGCCACCGACTTGTCGGCCACGGAAGAGGTACTCGAACGTCCGTCGCTTCATCTCGTGCCTGAAATGCTGGATCAGATGCTGGGCGTCTTCAGTCTGCGTGGAAAGCTCATTCCGGTGTTCTCACCGGCACAGGTGCTTGGTGCGTCGCTGGCCGGAGCGTTTGGCGCCGCGATTGTTCTGCGGGGTGGCGATCGCCGCATGGCGCTCGCCATCGACGACGTGGATGACGTCATGACACTCGATCTCGCACGCCTCCGTGAGATTCCCGCCGGCGGGGATCCCGAGGGCGTCCTGCTTGCCGTCGCGTGGCACGGAACCCAACTCGTTTCACTCATCGACGCCGAAGCGCTCCTCGCGGCGTGTCGGTCAGAACAGCTTGTGGAGACAGCGTGATGGCTACTACAACCCTGCAAATCGTCACCTTTCGCCTGGCTGACGACCTTTTCGCGGCCGACATCTTCGCGGTGGAACGCGTACTCCGCTGGCAGGAGCCAACGACGATTCCCAACGTGCCGAACTGGATCGAAGGCGTGATCGAGTATCAGTCTCGCGTGGTACCGGTCATCAACCTGCGCCTTCGCTTCGAGATGGAGCCCGCCGCGCCGGACAACCTCACGCGCATCCTGATCTTCAACAGCGGTGGTGAATGGATTGCCGCCACAGTGGACGCGGTGCTCGAAGTCGCCGCGCTCGAGACCAAACAGCTATCACCGCCCCCGCCCCTCTTCCGCGGGCTGGCGGGTGAGTACCTGCGCGGCGTCGTGAAGCGAGCGGACCGGCTCGTCATCT
>JBKJRV010000145.1:0-5441 GCA_046593115.1 Gemmatimonadaceae bacterium | reverse complement strand
GATCCGCCGAGCGGAGACCGTCGGCGCGCACGACGACCCATCCGCGCCCCGGATTGGCGCGGTGGGGCGCAAACTCCTCGCGGAAATGATGGGCATC
Source organism: Gemmatimonadaceae bacterium (assembly GCA_046593115.1). GTDB lineage: Bacteria > Gemmatimonadota > Gemmatimonadetes > Gemmatimonadales > Gemmatimonadaceae > JBKJRV01. The sequence continues at coordinate 5,344 of JBKJRV010000145.1, read as the reverse complement.
GTCAACGGCAATCCCGTAGATGCGCTTGCCACCCGTGAGTAGCCGGTCCCAGATCTCCTCGAGACTGCGATGCTCGCCGCCACCCTGGTTGTGCACCAGGGGATGCCCGTTGAAGATCTCGAGCAGGCGATCCCCCTTTACCTGCGCGAGGACGACATCATCGAACGCCCATCCGAAGTTCGGATGATTAACGTGGGGTACGCCGGCCACGGCGCGCACCGCGTCAACGTTCTTCTGAATGGTTCCCACCAGCGTGCTGTCCGTCTTCGGCGTAATCAACCCGGGAATGTTGAGTCCATTCACGTGCACCGGCTTGCGCTGAAAGCTGGTAGTGAGCTCCTCGCCGGGAATGAGCAGAAACGTCGAGTCCGTAATCGCATGGAGACGCTGCGGATCCGTAAAGACGTTGTGATCCGAAAGTACCAGAAAGGCATAGCCGTGCGACTTGTACCACCGGGCGACTTCGTCCGGCGGAGAATCGCCGTCGCTCTCGAGCGTATGCGAGTGTGTATTGCCCTTGAACCATCGTGACGGCGTTCGAGAAGGCTGCTCAAACGCCGGCGCCGCGCGCCGCGTCGTGCTCTGCGCTACGGTCGCCGCGGGCCATCCCGTGTACGCGATGAACAGTGCGATCAGAACCATCGCCCGTGCTCGCGCCGTCAGGCTCGCGTGAACGACGTCCCGCGTGTATCGTCGGACATTCGCGTCCGCGTTCATTGGAGATCTCATGCAACACCTCGCTCGTCTGTTCGCTCTTGCAGCAGTTGTGACCGTCGCAGGATGCACCACTGGATCCACGGGAGCCACACCGACCCCGGCACCCGTCGCGGCCAGCGCATCCCGATCACAGTTCTCGGTGCCGGTCGCCTACCACAAACTCGACAATGGCCTGCGCGTCGTGCTCTCGGAAGATCGCACCGCGCCGATTGTGACGATCGCCGCTTACTACAACATCGGCTTCCGCAACGAGCCGCGCGATCGTACGGGGTTCGCGCACCTCTTCGAGCACATGATGTTCCAGGGATCGCAGCAGCTGGCCAAGCTGGAGTTCATCAAGCTGGTGCAGGCTAATGGAGGCATTCTGAACGGCTCCACGCGATTCGACTACACCAATTATTTCGAGATCGTGCCGGCGCACATGCTGGAGACGTTCCTCTGGGCCGAGGGCGACCGCATGCGCGGCCTGGCGGTGACGCAGGAGAATCTGGTAAACCAGCAGGGCGTCGTGAAGAATGAAGTGCGCGTGAACGTGCTCAACCAGCCATACGGCGGCTTCCCGTGGCTCGATATGCCACAGTACGCGAACACCAACTGGTTCAACGCCCACAACTTTTACGGGGACCTTGCTGACCTGGACGCCGCCACGCTGGCCGATGTGCAGAGCTTCTTCAAGACCTTCTATGCGCCCAACAATGCGGCGCTCGTCGTCAGCGGGGATTTCGAGGCGGCGCAGGCCCTTGCCTGGGTGAAACAGTATTTCGGCAACATCCCTTCGGCACCCCAGCCGGCAAAGCCCGATTTGACGGAGCCGCGGCAGACGGCGCAGAAGCGCGCCAACAAAGCGGACCCGCTTGCAACCCGGCCAGCGCTGGCTGTCGCCTATCATGTGCCCGAACGCAACACGCCCGAGTACTACGCGATGGGCCTCATCGACCAGATCCTGCTGCAGGGACAGGACAGCCGTCTGTATCAGAATCTGGTGCAGCGCCGGGGACTCACCGGCAATGTCACCGGGGGCATCAACGATGGCCTCGGCAACATGTTCAACTACAGCGGCCCGATGCTCTGGCAGCTGTCGCTCTTCCACGACGCCAACAAGTCTGCTGACACCATTATTGCCGCCATCGATGAAGAGGTCCTCAGGCTGCAGACAACTCCGGTAGATGCCGCTACGCTGGATCGCGCGCGTGTGAAGATGCGGTCGAGCTTCTACAACATCACGGAGGAGCTCTTCGGCTTCGGCCGAGCGGATCTGCTCGCGTCGTTCGCGCTGTTTGATGATGATCCGTCGCGCATCAATCGTCTGGAAGCGGAATTTGCCCGTGTGACACCCGAGCTCATGCAGCGCGCTGCCCAGGAGTACCTGCGCTCCACCAACCGTACGATCCTTACCATCGAGCCAAAGGCCGCTGCGGCCAGGTCGGGCTCGTGACCGGAGAATCTGGAATGCCGCATATCGCGTCTCGCGTTTCTGGATCAGGCCAGGGCAACAGGACCCGAGTCTGGCAACGGCCGCTCGCGGCAGTACTCGCCGCAGGCCTGCTTCTGGCGGCCGATGCCGGTGCGCAGAAACAGTCCCCACCAGTAGGCGGAACGCCGAAGAACTTCCAGCTTCCTTCCAAGCGCACGTTTGCGCTGCCGAACGGGATGGGCGTGACACTCATTTCCTACGGAGAGGTACCGAAGGTCACCGTAGAGCTGATGGTGATGAGCGGGAACGTCAACGAGGGCCCGCAGGAGGTGTGGCTGGCCGATCTGTCCGGCGACCTGATGCAGGAGGGGACCACGTCGCAGACGGCTGAAGCGGTGGCGCAGGCGGCGGCACGGATGGGTGGCTCGCTGAACTTCTCGGTCACGTCTGACCAGACCAACGTGGGCGGCGATGTGCTTGGCGAGTTCGCGCCGGACATGGTGCGCCTCATCGCCGACGTCGTTCGCAACCCGCGTCTGCCGGCCAGCGAGCTGGATCGGATCAAGGCAAACCGGTTGCGTCAGCTGTCGATCGCGAAGAGCCAGCCGCAGGCGCTGGCGCAGGAAAAGTTCAGCGCGGTGATGTTTCCCAATCATGCGTACGGCCGCCTGTACCCCACCGAGGCGATGGTGCAGAGCTATACCGTCGAGCAGATCCGCGGATTCTACGCCGCGAATTTCGGAGCGGCCCGAGCCCATCTCTACGTGGCCGGTAAATTCGACGCCGCCGCGGTCGAAGCAGCCGTCCGTTCCTCGTTCGCGGACTGGAAGGCAGGCGCCCCCGCGGTGGCCAATATCGCGACTCCGAAATCGGGACGCGCGGTTTACCTCATCGATCGGCCGAAAGCGGTGCAGTCAACGATCTATCTCGGCCTGCCCATTGCCGACCCGTCCTCCCGCGACTGGGAAGCGATTCGCGTGACGAATGCGCTCCTGGGCGGATCGTTTGGCTCGCGGATCACGAGCAATATCCGCGAGAACAAGGGATATACCTATTCGCCGTTCAGCCAGTTGACGTCGTATCCCAAATCGGCCTACTGGGTGCAGCAGGCCGACGTCACCACCAACGTCACTGGCGCATCGCTCAAGGAAATCTTTTACGAGATCGGCAAGCTGCGCACCGAAGCCGTGCCTGCCGCCGAACTGAAGGGTATTCAGAATTATCTGGCAGGCATCTTCGTGCTGCAGAATTCCACACGCCAGGGCATCATTGATCAGCTCCAGTTCGTGCGCTTGCACGGATTGACCGACGAGTTTCTCACGCGGCGTGTCGCCAATGTCTATGCGGTGACCGCGGCCGATGTGCAGCGCATCATGCAGACCTACATCGATCCGGCAAAGATGCCGATCGTCGTGGTAGGTGATGAGAGCCTCATTCGTGAGCAGATCCGCCCGTATCAGACTGTGACACCGTAGCCAATGCGAGGCGGGTTGGCGCGTGTGGCGACGGCGACGGGCGCCGTGACTCGTGAAGACCGTTGTGTTCCAGGGTGTTCAGTCGGCGGCCTCATTCCGGTGAAGCTCGGCATGTAGCTCGGTGACACGCGATCCGCTCCGCGCGCCAATTGCTGAGAGCTCCCGCGCGAGCGGTGTGGCGCCGGCGCCGCCGACGATGAGGGTCACATGAGCCGGCAGACGGGAGCGCAACGCACGCACCTCACCGAGCAGGCGCTCGCGGTCATCGACATAGAGAACGCTGAGCGCGACGACACGAGCCTCCACGACAATGGCCGCTGTCGCAATTTCCTCTGCGGGAAGATCGGCCCCCAGGTAGATCACGTTCCACCCCTCAACTGCCGCGAACGCTCCGATCAGCGCTGCGCCGATCGCGTGTCGCTCACCCGCAGGCGTGGCCACGAGCATGCGAGGTGCGCCCGCCCTCGAGAACCTGCGCATGGTATCGACGATGATGTCGTACAGCACCGCCGAGGCCATGTGCTCCTGCGCCGGAGTGAGCCGGCCCGCATGCCACTCGTCGCCGACCTGACGCAGCAGAGGAATCACGAGCCCCTCCAGGAACGCGGTCACGCCCAGAACGGCGAGCGACCGTTGCAGATAGTGATCGAGCTGCATGGGATCAAGTGATCGCGTCAGCGTCAGCGACTTCTTCACCCGCTCGGCACCATCCAGCGAATCTGCAGTGGACGCCGCACGTGACTCCCTAGCAGCCGTGTCCTCATGAACGAGCTGCGCCAGAGCGTCACTGTTGAGTTGCGCGACCTGACCGATGCTCCGACCGGCCCGAGTCGCCGAGTGGAGCAACCGGAGACGCTCCACGTCCGCGTCCGTGTAACGGCGCTGGCCGCCTGCCCCGCGCGCTGGTGTCACAGCCTGATAGCGTCGCTCCCACACGCGGAGGACGTCCTGGGTGAGCCCAGTCCGCTCAGCCACCACGGCGATAGGATGCTCGGCCCCTGCAGCGGACCCTTGGGACTTTTTCATATCAGCAAGGTAACTCTTGTCCAGTGTCTGTCAAACAAACAGTTGGACAACGCCTTGACAATACTGATTCAGACTGGTACACTACTTGGACAAGCGCTGGACAGATGATCGCGATCGCGATAACGCGTTCCAGACGCACACCGCGGAGACAACATGACCAGCAAGACGTCCTACTCAGCGATCGCGCTCGCGACACTGCTCAGCCTGCCGGCCTGTACGCCGGCGCAGATGGACAAACCCGAACAACCGATGGAGAAAATGGAAATGCCAGCGAAAAACATTGTGCAGGTCGCCGTCGAGAACGGCAGCTTCAACACACTCGTCGCGGCGGTCAAGGCGGCGGGTCTGGCCGAGACGCTTCAGGGACCCGGTCCGTTCACCGTGTTCGCACCCACCGACGCGGCGTTTGCCAAGCTGCCTGCGGGAACGGTCGAAGCGCTCCTCGCGGACAAGGAAAAGCTTGCCTCGATCCTCACCTACCATGTCCTGTCGGGCAAGGTCGGCGCGTCCGACGTCATCAAGGGCAACGGTGCCAAGCCCGAGACGGTTAACGGGCAGCCGCTGGACATCGTGGTCCGCGGTGGCAAGGTGTACGTGAACGGCGCCGAGGTTGTCATGGCCGATGTGCAGGCTTCGAACGGCGTGATTCACGTGATTGACGCGGTGCTGATGCCGAAGATGGAAGCGGCTACGGCGAACCGGTAGTTGGTCG
>JBKJRV010000137.1:0-2602 GCA_046593115.1 Gemmatimonadaceae bacterium | reverse complement strand
CGGCAGCACCGCCCACGCGACCTCGGTCGCGCGTCTCGAGATGGGCATAGGCTCGGTCCGCGACTCGAGTGGCGTGACGAGCAGTACGGAGCGGATGATGGCGAGCTGCGCGATGGCGCAGCAGGCGAAGGCGATCCAGAAGATGAGATCGGCAGCCGCCTCGGGCATGCGAGCGATGCGAACGTCCGGGGAAGAGGTAAGACTGAATTTCGCACTGCGGACATTGAGAAGGAAGCGCGATATTGCTCGACGCTTCTCTGGGGGCTACCGTTCCGCATGGCTGAGACTGCAGGGGCAGCACTGCCCAGGAAGCTGGGACTGTGGAGCGCGATCGCGGTCCTGATCGGTTCGACCATCGGATCCGGCATTTTCCGGACGCCCGCCGGGATCGCCGACAAGTTGCCGGGCCCGTTGCCGATGATGAGCGTCTGGGTGGTGGGCGGCCTGGTGGCGCTGTGCGGCGCGCTGACGCTCGCCGAGATTGCCAGCGCACTGCCCCAGACCGGCGGCCTGTATGTCTTTCTGCGCGAAGGGTGGGGACGCCTGTGGGCGTTCCTCTTCGGGTGGACCGAGCTCGTCGTCATCCGCGCGGCGGCGCTCGGGGCGATTGCGACGACATTCGCCGAATATTTCGTGCGCGTGCTGGGGCATGATCCCCGGACGGCGCCATATGACGACTACGTCCACTACCTCGCGGCGTTTGCGATCGGCCTGACGGCGCTCTTCAATCTCGTTGGCGTCCGGTTCGCTGCGCTCGTGCAGAACGGGACGACCGTCGCCAAGTATGGAGCGCTGCTCTTCATCATCGCGGTGTCGCTCGCGCTGGGACTTCCGGAATCCGGAGGGCATTTCACGCCTGCGGCGCCGGCGGGCAGCTTCAGCCTGGCGCCATTCGGCCTGGCACTGGTGTCGGTACTTTGGGCGTTCGACGGATGGGCCGACCTGAGCTTCGTGGCCGGCGAGGTGAAGGATCCACGGCGGAACATGCCGCGGGCGCTGATCGGCGGAACGCTGGCGGTCATCGCGATCTATCTCCTCGCGAACATTGCGTATCTGTCGGTGCTGAGCATCGAGGAGATTCGCGTGTCGCCGCTGGTCGCTGCTGACGTGGCGCAGAAACTGATGGGTCCCGCGGCAGTCGTGTTCGTCTCGATCGCGGTAATGGTGTCAACCTTCGGAACGCTGAACGGCTCGATGCTCACCGGCCCGCGCATCCTGTTTGCGATGGCTGCGGACAAGCTGCTGTTCGACCCGGTCGCGCGGGTGCACCCGAAGTTCGAGACGCCGTACGTGGCCATCCTGACCACCGCCGCCCTCGGCATCGTCTTCGTGATGACGCGCTCGTTCGAGCAGCTGGCCGACGCATTCGTCACCGCGATCGTTCCATTCTATGCGCTGGGTGTGGCGGCCATCTGGCCGCTCCGGAAGCAGGCGTCGTACGACCCGTCCTTCCGGGTGCCGCTATACCCGGTGGTTCCGGCGCTCTTCGTTCTGGCGACGATCTTCCTGCTTGCCAACGCCATCATCGACCCGTCGAGCCGATGGGCCACCCTCGGCGTGCTTGGCGTCATTGTCGCGGGCGTTCCCGTCTACTACCTGACGGTCGGCAAGCGTACCAGCATACCCCTGGGGTAACGGGTTCGTCGCGTCCTCCCGAATTCGCTTGACCGTTGCGTCGACCAAGTCGTAATTTGAAACTTCGTTCCGGACCTTCGCCGCGTTCGCGGCAGCACATCATCAAATCAGGGGAACAGGCATGACTCCGAAGCTGTCTAAAGGAGTTGTTGGCTGCGTCATGGCGGCGCTCGTCGCAATTGCAGTTGCCACGCCGGCGATTGCCCAGCAGGCCACGACCACCGGCTCTATCAGGGGTATCGTTTCCGGCCCCGACGGCTCGCCGCTACCGAGCGCCACGGTAAGCGCCACCAACGTCGAGACCGGTGTCCGACGCGGTGCGCAAACCGACGAGTCCGGGCGGTATCAGATCCCCTTCCTCGATCCCGGCAATTACGTGTTCCGGGCACAGCGCATTGGCTTCCGTCCGGCCGAGCGTACACCCACGCGGATTGCGATCGGGCAGGTGCAGCAGGTGGACTTCCAGCTGCAGCCCGCCGCGACCACGCTGGCTGCGGAGCGCATTGTCGCCGAGGCGGTGCCGCTGATCGAGCCCACCAAGACCGGCACGAGCACGCGCATCAGCGAGCAGCAGATTCAGGAATTGCCGGTCAACGGCCGAAATTTCAAGGATCTGGTCGTTCTCGCGCCTGGCGTGAGCGACGTCGGCAACACCGGTTCGGGCGGCGGCCAGTCTATCGGCGGCGGTCGGACGGGTGCGTCGAACATCCTCATGGATGGCGCCAATAACAACGAGAGCTTCTTCGGTGGTGATGCCCGCGGTGGTGATCGCGCGCCGTTCTCGTACTCCATCGAAGCGGTGAAGGAAATTCAGGTCATTACCGCTGGGTATGACGTAGAGCGGGGGCAGTTCACGGGTGGCACGGTGAACGCGGTGACGAAGTCCGGTACGAACCGGTTTTCGGGATCCGGCTTCTATTACCACCGCGAGGACGAGATCGGCAGCCTCAAGCTCACCGGCAAGGAT
>JBKJRV010000119.1:0-2631 GCA_046593115.1 Gemmatimonadaceae bacterium | reverse complement strand
GACGGGCGTCGATCAGGATTTTCTCGTCGGGCGCGAGGGGGGCCACCTTGTCCAGCACTTGCTCGAATGTCCGATCGTCGAGCGACGGCGGAACCTGGACGACGGTGGTCACGTGAGACTGAGCTCTCCGCGGAGAAAGGGGGCGAGACGGGTTGCCCCACGGTGTTGGAAGTTCCGGCCGGCAGCGCGATGCGCATCGGAGATCGCGCTCACCAACCTATCACCGGCGAGCAGGCGTGAGAATAAGGTCGCGCCCCAAACATCTCCACATCCGGTCGGATCGCCGGAGGAATGTGATGTTATCTCAGCAGGAACCAGCGCCGTGCTCATCGGACCCAACTCGGTGCCGAACGGACGTTCGCGACGCAAATCGTCGATTCCGTTGAATCCGGGCCCGGCGAAGTACACGGCGCCCTTCGACCCGAGCGTGACGGCAAGGCAGCGGACGCCGCGGGCGATTGCCGTCGCGGCAAGCGCCATCGGGTCGGGAGCCATCATCGACATCTCGTCTTCGTTGACCTGAAGAAAGTCGAAGCATCCGCACCATTCGCCGACATTCGGTATCGGCTCGAGGACACGAAGGCCCGAGGGCGCGATCGTCGTGACTTTCATATGGAAGTCACAGTAGATCGGGCCTGTGAAATACGAACGCAGTACGATGGCCGTTTCGAGATCGAGCTCCCATCCACTCAGAAAGTTGATGTAGAGGGCGTCGAGCTTCGCCGTGTCGAGCACTGGCTTGAGTCCGATCCAGCTCCACCCGGGCACGCCGCCGGTCGCCAGTTCGGTGCGCCGCTCGTCGCTGGTGTATCGCAGCTCGACGCGATTGTTGGCGTACGGCACTTCAATGAGACTGGCATCCGGCGCGCACCGCCGAAGGCCATGGATGTACTCGTTGGCGCGTTGCGCGAGATCGCTGCCGACCTTGAGGATCGGGACGATCTCCCAATCGGCGGGCAGCGCGGCGTCGAGGCCGGCGAGCGAGTAGGTGATGCCGCCCCACTCTTCAATCGGCGCCGCATTGTGATGACGTCCGTGAATGACGTCCCAGATGAACGTGCCGATGACGCCGACGCGCATGGTGAAGTGTCATCCTGAGCGAAGCGAAGGAAAGACTCTTTCCTTCGCTGCGCTCAGGATGACAGCCCTCCATTCGCGATCAGCCAGACGGCCACCGCGCCAATCACGCCCGCGGTTCCAGGGAGTTCGCCCGGCACGATGCGCGCGGCCTCGACCGCCGGTCTGAACGCCCGACGGCGCACCTCGGCGCGCAACGGAATGAAGAGCGCGTCCCCGGCGCGCGTCACGCCCCCGGCAACGACGACGACATCGGCGTTGAGGATGTTGAGCAGGTTGGCGATGCCGACACCGAGGTATCGCGCGGTGTCGCGAACGATTTCGTTCGCGACGGCGTCGCCCTGCGATGCCGCCTGATAGACCGTCTCGGCGGTGATGTCTTCGAGCCGGCCGTTGACGAGCGATGGCAGCAGCGACGCGGTCTCTTCACGCACGAGCACTTCGCGCGCGCGCGTCGCGATCGCCGGCCCCGACGCATACGCTTCGATGCATCCGTAATTGCCGCACTTGCAGTGACGGCCGTTGAGATCGATGGTCGTGTGTCCGATCTCTCCGGCAACGTCCGACGCGCCGTGATGCAGCTTTCCGTCGATGATCACTCCGCCGCCGACACCGGTGCCGATCGTGATGCCGACGACCGTGGTGCCGCCGCGCGCGGCGCCCTGCCACCACTCGCCGAGGGTGGCGCAATTCGCGTCGTTGTCGAGGACGGTCGGAATACCGATTGCGCTCGAGACCCGCTCGCGAAGCGGATAGTTCTTCCACCCCAGGTTGGGCGCGACGATAACCAACCCCTTTTCGCGATCCAGTGGTCCGGGGGCGCCGACGCCGATCCCGATGAAATCTTCGCGCACGGCGCCTGTTTCGGCGATCGTATCGCGAATCACGCCTTGAATCAGGCCGACGATCCGCTCCGCGACGCCCTCAGCGCCCAACTCCGCCGACGTCGGAATCGACCGCATGCCGTGCTGCGATTTTCCGTCTTCGCTCAGCGCGCCGGCGAAGATCTTGGTGCCGCCGAGGTCGACCCCGATGATGTACCGCTGGCGTTGCCTGGAAACCATGCGGGGAAGCTAGCATGTCATCCTGAGCGCAGCGAAGGAACTGCTCGTCGAAAAAAGCAGATCCCTCGCTGCGCTCAGGATGACAACTCGGCGGCGCTCAGGATGACAACTCGTCGATTGCGCGCATCACGTCGGCCACGCCGAGATCGCGCATGCATTTCCAGTGGCCGAGCGGACACGACACTGGTCCATGCTTGTCACATGGACGGCAGGGAAGAGAGTCCAGCCCCAGAGTTGCCGACCGTTCCGCCAGAGGACCGAATCCGAACGCCGGTACTGTCGGTCCGAAGATCGTGACGGTCGGAGTATTCACCGCCGACGCGAGGTGCTGTGGCGCAGAATCGTTGGTCACGAGGACCCGACACCGACGAATGAGCTCGGCCGACGCCAGCAGCGAAAGTTTCCCCGTGGCGTCGATGACCCTGCCGGGCGCGACGGCACCGATGCTTTTGGCGAGCTCCGTGTCCGCGACGGACCCGATGACCACCAG
>JBKJRV010000012.1:0-2960 GCA_046593115.1 Gemmatimonadaceae bacterium | reverse complement strand
CGCGGGCAACTTCGCATCGCGCATGCTCATTCCGGCGTTTGTCGCGGCCGGCGCGACGCTGGAGGTCATCTCGTCGAGCGGGGGTGTTTCCGCGGCGACGGTGGGGCGTAAGTTCGGCTTCCGCGTGGCGACCACGGACAGTGCGTTGGCGATGCAGGATGCCGCAGTGGATACGGTCGCGATCACGACGCGCCACGATTCGCATGCGTCGCTGACGGTGCAGGCGATGGACGCGGGGAAGCATGTCTTCGTAGAGAAGCCACTGGCGACGACGCTGGACGACGTCGATCGCATCGAGCAGGCACACGCGCGAGCGGGCACGCTGCTCTGTGTGGGATTCAATCGCCGGTACGCGCCGCTGGTGCGGAAGGCGCTGGATACGATGAAGGGGCGAAGCGGTCCCGTCGCGCTTTCGATCACGGTAAATGCGGGCAAGATTCCCCGGGATCACTGGGTGCACGACGCGCACCTGGGCGGCGGACGAGTGCTCGGCGAAGGGACGCACTTCATCGATCTCGCGCGCTTTCTTACCGGCGCCGCGATCACCGGCATCCAGGTGACCACGGCGGCGTCGGGCGTCGCGGTGCTCGACGACATCGCGCTACTCCAGGTGGCCTTTGCCGACGGATCGGTCGCGAGCATCCAGTATCTCGCGAATGGCCATCCGTCGTTTCCGAAGGAGCGCATCGAGGCGTTCTACGACGGCCGCGCATTGCGCATCGACAACTATCGGAAGCTCGAAGCATGGGGTATCGACGGCGTGGCGACGCGGTGGCCAGTGTCGCAGGACAAGGGACACCGCGCGCTGACGGCGGCGTTTGTTGCGGCCGTCCGCGGTGCCGGTCCGGCGCCCATTCCGGCTGCGGAGCTGTTCGAGGTCGCGCGCTGGTCGGTGCGGGCCGGCATCGCGGCATCGGCCGGAGGCGGCGCGGCGTGAAGTTGATGCACATCGTTGGTGCCCGGCCCAACTTCCCCAAACTCGCGCCGGTGCACCGCGCTGCGCGTGCGGCAGGCGTCGAACAGGTGGTAGTGCATACCGGACAGCATTACGACGACGTGATGTCCGGGGCTTTTTTCCGGGAGCTCGGAATTCCCGAAGCCGATATCAATCTCGAAGTGGGTTCGGCCTCACACGCGGTGCAAACCGCGCGGATCATGGAGCGGCTGGAACCGGTGCTCGAGGCGCAGCGCCCCGACTGGCTGGTGGTTTACGGCGACGTCAACTCCACCATGGCGGCAGCCATTGTCGCGGCGAAGCTGGGCGTTCCCGTCGCACATGTCGAAGCTGGACTTCGCAGCCACGACCGCACCATGCCTGAAGAGATCAACCGGCTGGTGACGGATCGGCTGGCGTCACTGCTGCTGACACCATCGCGCGACGCCGACGAGGCGTTGATGCGCGAGGGCGAGCCCGAAGAGGAGATCGTCTTCGTGGGCAACGTGATGATCGACAGCCTGCTGCACGTTCTTCCCGCGGCACGAAAGTCGGGTGCGCGATCCGCACACCGGATCACGGCGACTTCGGTGCTCGTCACGTTGCACCGCCCGTCGAACGTGGACGATCCCGACCGACTCGCGGCGATCATGAGTGGACTGCGTGCACTGACGGCGGACCGGACCGTGCTATTCCCCGTGCATCCGCGCACGCGGCAGCGGCTGGAGCAGCATGGTATCGGTCACGAAGGAATCCGGATGACCGACCCCATTGGGTACCTGGAGATGGTCGATATCATCGATGCGGCCGGCGCAGTCGTGACGGATTCCGGCGGGGTTCAGGAGGAGACGACGGCGCTGGGTGTCCCATGCTTCACGCTTCGCGAGAACACCGAGCGTCCGATCACGATCACGGAAGGCACCAATCAGCTCGTATCTGATCCATCAACGCTTCCCGCGCTCGTCGGGGCGGCGCGCAGGCCGCCGAATCACCGTGCGCCCGAAGGTTGGGATGGCCGCGCCGGTGAGCGGATCATCGAGGCCCTGGCGGCGCACGCCGAACGCAAGCCGGCGCTCGCCGAGCGCTGAGCGAGGCATGATCAAGCGAGCGTTCGACATCGTCGTCGCGGCGATCGTGCTTGTGGTCACGTTGCCGGTGACCGCCGCCGCGGCGCTGCTCGTCCGATTGACGATGGGGGCGCCCGTGCTCTTCCGTCAGCGTCGTCCCGGCTTGCGCGGCGCGCCTTTCGAGCTGGTGAAGTTCCGCACCATGAGCGTCAGCGACCCGAATGTCGTGGATCCCAGCCAGGATCATGTGCGGATGACCGCAGTCGGAGGTGTGCTCCGTCGCTTCAGCATTGACGAACTGCCGCAACTGCTGAACGTCCTCCGCGGCGACATGAGTCTCGTGGGTCCTCGGCCCCTCCTCATGGAGTATCTGACCCTGTATTCGCCGGAGCAGGCGCGCCGGCACGATGCGCGTCCGGGAATTACCGGCTGGTCGCAGGTGATGGGACGCAACTCACTCACCTGGCAGGACAAGCTGCGACTCGATGTCTGGTACGTAGACCACCAGAGTCTCGCCCTCGACCTCAGAATTCTCATGCTCACGGTGTCACGCGTACTCTCGGGAAGCGGAGTCAGTGCGGCTGACCACGTGTCGGTCTCGAAGTTCACCGGGAACTCGCCCGCGGAATCGGGAGCCACCACCGGAATGAACCGATGACCGGACGACCACCCACCGTGGCCCTGCGGAACAGCCGCGACTCTGCCGCTCTCAACCTCATTGGGGCAGGCGGGCACGCATCGGTCATCGCCGATATGGCGAGGTGCCTGGGCATGGCGGGTGTCGTGCTCTGGGCGGACGATGAACCTGACCTGAAGCGCTTTCCTGTCGGCACCTTGTGGCGGCCCCTTGAGGAACTCGACGCGTCACTGCCCGTGCTGATTGCATTGGGCAACATCGAGACACGCGCGCGCATGCGCGCGCGCTTTCCTGTGGTGGCGATGCCGGTGATCGACCCCAG
>JBKJRV010000343.1:0-2642 GCA_046593115.1 Gemmatimonadaceae bacterium | reverse complement strand
GCGCTCGGTAACTTCCTGCGGTTGGATCGAATAACCGCCCGTACTCCGCTGGCCGAGCTGAAGAAGCACCACGCTCTCGACTGTGAAATCAACATCGGGACGTGGCTCGCTGCCGGCATGCTGACTCCACAGCGACAGAAAAGCTGCCTCGCTCCTTGCGACAGAAATTACCGCCATCCGCGACTCGTCGTCGGATCCTCGGGACTGACCCATCGACCCTTCCTTCAATACGCGAAAGGAACGAATCGCAGAGTTCTTGTCGCGCTCCTTAGGAGTCACTGTATCGACGCTCCCGCATGCAACGCTTAGAAAGACGAGGCCTGAGAGGACTACGCTATAAGCAGTTTCACTTCTCACTGGAGACCAGAACGGCGGAAATGCGGCAGCTGTTCCGGCTTGAAGTGAGAAAACTGCAACCGATCGATGAATTCGGCGTCTTACAGCAGAATCCGATTCTACAAAAGCAGAGGTAACAATGAACGTTCGTCACATTCTGGCACTTCTCGGAGCTCTTCTCACCCTACCGGCCCACGCTGCCATCCGCGGAGTCGTGATGACGACTGCCGGAGTGCCTCTTCCCAACGCGCGCGTCGAAGCGTTCGCTCCTGAATCCCGCACCGCCCGGATGACTCGTCTGACGACTCCCGCGGCTCCTCGTACTGCGCTCGCGACAGCGACCAGTGACGCCAGGGGAATGTTTTCTCTAGATGTGAAGGGAGAATTTCAGGCCGTCATCAACGTCGATGTTGCCGGATACGAACCGACAAACCTGACTTCCGGACCCGACGAAGACCTCGGCGCCCTCGCCCTGCGCACGGCTCCGATCAAGTCCGGAATCATCCGAGGCGGTGGAAAGCCGCTCAGTGGAGCGATTGTGATCGTAAGCGGCGGAGCTGGAGGCGGAGGTGGAGAACGAATCGTCAGTACCGATGCGGAAGGACGATACTCGATTGCCGATCCTGCAATCTGGGGACAGACCGTGCGAATGTTTCATCCTGACTTCGCGCCGGCGCTTCTTCCGCTGGCCTCGCAAAAAACACTCGACGCCAACCTTGTCGCAGGCCAGACGATCCGCGGCCGCGTCTTAGCAGCAGACGGAACTACCGGAGTCGGCGGAGCAGCGATCTGGGTCGATGGCTGGAGATTGACGACCTCCGCCGCCGATGGCTCGTTCGTCGTCAAAAACGCTCCACCGACCTGGCGCGAGCTCGAGGCGGCGACTGCAGACAGAATCGCCGCCGCGACGAAGAAGAGTGGTGATGGCGCACTCACCTTGAAACTGGCAAAGGGGAGCTTCATCATAGGCATCCTGCGCGACGCGAAAACGCAAAAGCCGGTCGCAGGCGCGCGAATCTCTGTCCGGGCAAGACTCACCGATCCCGCGCCGCCAGCCGAGACCGCCGACGCAAAGGGATCTTTTCGCCTCGGACCTCTCGCGGCGGGGCGCTACGACCTGTTCGCTTCCGCACCTGGTTACACCTTCACCCCCGCCGAAGCGGACATTCGAGGCGGCGCGGATACGCAGAAAGTGGTGAGCGGAATCCAGACCGCAACGGTCACAGGTTCGGTCGTCGACGAAAGCAGGAAGGCGATCACCGCAGCCGTCGTCACGACGAAAGCGGGGGGCGATGGCGAGATGATGCCGATGCGCGGAGGGCGAATGACAATGCCGGCGCGCGCATGGAGTGCTCCCGACGGCCGCTTCGTCCTGCGCGGAGTCTCCCCTGACACTCCACTGACAGTCGAGGCCGGACGCAAGGGAACTTCGGGCGGTAAATCGGGTCCCCACAGATTCTCCTCCGGTGAGCTCAAGAGCGGGATGCTCATCACGATTCCGAATGGCGTTACGGTCACCGGCATCGTGACCGACGCGGAAGGACGTCCGCTGTCCGGCGCCCGGATCAGTGCAGTGGAAAGCGAAGGCGATCGCGACTTCGGCGTCGTTCGAATGGTGATCGGAGGCATGGCGGGTCCCGCTCTGGATCTCCCGGAGACGGGGAGTGACGGACGCTTTTCTCTCAAACTGGCCGAAGGAACCTACGACTTCACGTTTGCCCGTGAAGGCTTTGCGTCACGGCGCTTCCGCGCGCGCAAAGTCGCGGTCTCCGGTACGGAATCGATCGAAGTCTCACTTCAGGCCGGCGCAGAAATCAGTGGGCGCATCACCCGAAACGGAACCGGAATTCCGGATGTGAATGTAATGGTGATGAGCGAAGCCTCCCAGCCGCGTCCCGTGCAGACCGGCGTCGACGGATCGTTCACGATTCCCGATCTTCCACCAGGCCCGTTGATGCTGATGGCAAACAAGTTCGAAGATGGGATTCGTGAACAACGAAACGTCACAGCGCCGTCGCGTGACGTCAACATCGACCTGCCGCCTGGGGGCCGCATCACGGGGCAGGTCCTGGACAAGGCTACGAAAAATCCGGTCACGACGTTTCGTGCAGGAATGTCGAACAATCGCAGCGGCGGAGGGATGCAGATCCGCATGCCGCCGTCACTTCAGAATTTCCGATCCGATGACGGCTCGTTCGTACTCGAGAATGTACCCGTCGGCGCGACGGAACTGATCGTCGAGGCTCCCGGCTTCATCCGCGGGCGAACAGGCGGAATGTCGATCGAAGAAGGAAAGACAGTCGCAG
>JBKJRV010000089.1:0-10103 GCA_046593115.1 Gemmatimonadaceae bacterium | reverse complement strand
TGGCGCGAGCGACGTTTTTCCTGTTACGCGCGGCCGGCCGTATTGGGCCCAGGTGAAGATGGTGGCGCCGAGCAGCGCGAAGAGCCAACTCGTCATTGGTGACTCGGAGCGTTCCTGCGAATGAACACACACATCCCTGTCAGAACGGAACCAAGGGTGACCGGATTCAACGGATCAGAAGAACGATTCAACGGATTGTTCATCAGCGCACGACCTTTATCGTAGCGCACTCACTATTTCAGGTTTCTGTTCATTTGTGTCAGCTTTATTCGATGGCGCCGGCGTGAGGAGCCTGACGAGGGGGGGACAATCCGTGTGATTTTTTGGGAATCCGCATGATCCGGTCACTCGCAGTTCAGTTCGGTTCAGGCAACGATGCGAGTCCTGCTACCCGGCGCCTTCGCCAAAAGGTAGTTACAGGGCAGAACTACTGGCGCTGGGCCAGGCTGACGGGCGGGAGCACGCCGAAAGACAACAGTCGCCGCGCCCGCACCGAGTCAAACGCGGCGCGCTGCGAAGCAGGCAGCGGAAGGCCGGCGCGATTGGCCAGCGCCGTGCGCGGGTCGCGATGCACGCCATTCACGAGGACTTCGAAATGCAAGTGTGGGGCGGTGGATAGCCCCGTAGTCCCGACATACGCGACCGTCTGGGCGATGGTCACTCGCGCACCACGCGAGACGCCCCGCGCGAATGCCTTCAGGTGTGCATAGCGGCTCACGAAGCCGTTCCGATGGCGGATCTCCAGCACATTGCCGTAGCCGCCCCTTCGGCCGGCGAAAATCACCGTGCCGTCACCAACCGCGCGAACCGGTGTGCCCGAGCTGGCCGCGTAGTCGGTGCCCTGATGCGCACGACGGATGCCCAGGATGGGGTGACGTCGCATGCCGAACACGCTCGAGATGCGGCGGAACTGCAGCGGTGCACGCAGGAACGCCGCGCGCATGGACTTGCCGTCCTGATCGTAATAATCCACCGACCCGTTGTTCTCGAACCGAACGGCCTCGGTCACCTGGCCGGACAGGCTGAACGTGGACGCGAGAATCTTCCCGATGCGAGTGGCACCGCTCGGGTGCGTCTTCCGCTCGAAGAGCACCATCACCGAGTCGTTGACGCGCAGATCGCGGCTCATGTCCACGCGATACTCGTAGACGTCGGCCAGGTCGAACGTGAGCGCGGCGCGCGCATCCTGCGGGAGCGTGTCGCGCCCGGTCAGCTCCAGCGCATTGTACAGCGAGGACGTGATCACCCCGCGGGCGACGGCGGTGTCCACCGTCCAGGGCACCACGACTTCCTCGGCAACCCATCCGCTATCGGTGCGCCGCAGGTGATAGCTCTTATCGATGGACCTGTGCAGCACGATCTCGGACGGGATCGAATCGATCTCCTTCACCGAGACCCTCATTCCCGCCGCGAGACGACGCGCATCGAGATCATCAGCTGCGCCAAGGGCCGCAATGACTTCGGCATCGGACAATCCGCCACGCGACAGGAGCCCGGCGAGCGACTCACCGCGCCCCAGGGTATCCACGCGGGTCCGCTCGGTGGGCCGCCGCGTTTCCGCAAGCAGCTCGGCGGGCTTTCTGGCAGGAGGTGCTGGCGGAGAGATCCGAACCGCCGCCGCCGCGAGCGCGATGAGCGCTACATACGTCAGATGTCGCGGCGTGACCTGCCGCATCAATCCATCTGCCGACGAATGAACGTCGGAATCTCCATGTCGTTGAGGTCCTGACCCGGGCGCTCGGTGCTGGTGCTGGACGACGTGCCGCTGGAGCGACGCGGTATGTCAGCCTGCGGAGGCGGCACATTTCGCGACGAGGAGTTGCGTCCCTGGCGCTGCGCCGGAAACGGAAGCACCGGCGCGCCTCTCATGGTCGGTGCAACGTCGGGCGTGACAGCGCCGGTGAGCGCGCGGTCAAAGCCCGTCGCGATGACGGTGACGCGAATCTCGCCCTGCATGGCCGGCTCGTGCACCGCGCCAAAGATGATCTCGGCCTCGTCGCCAACGGCGTCGTGGATGATCTCGTTGATCTGGTGCACTTCGCCGAGCGTGAGGTCGGCGCCGCCGGTGATGTTGACGAGGACGCCGGTGGCGCCCGAGTTGGAGACGTTGTCGAGCAGCGGGCTCGAAATGGCCTGCTGGGCGGCTTCCATCGCGCGATTTTCACCACGGCCGATGCCTGTACCCATGAGCGCGGAGCCGCCGGCCTGCATGACGGTGCGGACGTCGGCGAAATCGACGTTCACGAGGCCAGTGACGCTGATCAGCGACGAGATGCCCTGCGTGGCGTGCAGCAGCACTTCGTCGGCCTTCTTGAGGGCATCCTGGAACGGAATGCCCTTCCCGACCACGGCCAGCAGACGCTCGTTCGGCACGACGATCATCGTGTCGATGTGCTTCCGCATGTCGGCAATGCCCATCTCCGACTGGCGCATGCGCTTGCGGCCCTCGAAGAGGAACGGCTTGGTGACGATGCCGACGGTGAGGGCGCCCGCCTCCTTCGCGAGCTCGCAAATGATCGGGGCGGCGCCCGTACCGGTTCCGCCGCCCATGCCGCACGTGATGAAGACGAGATCGGCGCCGGCTAGTGCCCGGGAGACTTCCTCTCGGCTCTCCTCTATCGCCTGACGCCCGATCTCCGGACGCGCGCCTGCGCCCAGTCCGCGAGTCAGCTTTTTCCCGATCTGAATCTTGACGTCGGACTTCGAGTTGAGGAGCGCCTGGGCGTCGGTATTCACCGAGATGAACTCGACCCCTTCGAGCCGCTCTTCGATCATGCGATTGACAGCATTTCCCCCACCGCCGCCAACCCCCACGACCTTCATTTTCGCGCCTTGCACCGCGCTTTCCTCGAACTCGAAGATCATGTCGAGTGGAACTCCACTGCGAAGTATGGTATCCGGACCGGGCCGGACGTCCGGACTTTATGACGGTTCAGAATGCTGAATGCAGCGTCTGGACGAGGATCGGGAAAGCCCGCCCAATATAACGCCAGTCAGAGATCGCACCACCACGTAGTTTGACGACTGAGTTCGGAAATAAGCACAGAGGGGGCCAACCCGTGTTTTCCACACCCGGGACGCGCTGCTCAGCTTTGTGCCTTCGACCCGGAGTCGGCGGGTTCACCAGCCGCTCGGGCTGGTACCCAACACGAAGGGGGTGACGCATGAGTGACATGAGAAACATGCTTTTCTTTGCCCCTCTCTCGGCGAACGTTAACTCGCCAGAAACGAGGAACGGGACCGACATGGAGGAGGAGACCTGTCTGGAGGTTCGTTGCGCGTAGGTAGTTGCAGAACTGCAGAACTGCCGGTTACGGATCCTCCGGAAACAACGGATGCTCCGGATCGTTCCGAGCAAAGTCCTGCTACAGTCGCGCCGGAGTTTTTCGGGGAATTGCAGGCCACAACAACAACAACAACAACAACAACAAAGCCTACTTGGCGCGTGCAGCTACTTAATTCACGGAGCAATCCGGAGTATCCGTCTCATCCGGAGCATCCGTGTCCCCCTCTGTCCTAGCGGCTTGCCCGAGCGGCTGTCCAACACGCGTACCGCCAGCGAAGCACTCGGTCTAGAAAAAATCCTCCAGCCAGGTCTTTACCTTCTGGCTGATCCGGTCCATCCCCGCGCCTCCCTTGCCCTGACGACCCGATCCGCCTGCCCCCAGGGCCATGCGTCGGCCGCCGTAGACAGCCAGGCCAACGACCGTCGCGAACCGCGGGGCTTCGACCGAGTCACTCAACCCGCCAATGTTCTCGCCTGGCGCACCCACGCGAACACCCGTTCCAAAAACGTCCCCCGCCAGCTCCGCCATCCCTTCCATCGCCGCGGCACCACCCGTCAACACGATGCCGGCGCTCAACTTGCCGCCGTACCCGGACTTCTCCACCTCACGGCGCGCAAGCTCGAAAATCTCGTCCATCCGCTGGTGGATGATGTGCGACAGCAGCTCCACCGGCACCTGCCGGTCGCCCTGCGCCACCGTGCTCGGCAACGTCAGAATCCGGCCGTGCTCCACCATCGGCTCGTAGGCAATGCCATCCTTCTCCTTCAATCGCTCGGCATCGGCTTGCGTCACTCCCAGGCCATGCACGATGTCGCTGGTGACGTTGCTGCCGCCAAAATTGATGGTGCCAAGGTGGCGAATTTTCCCTTCGTGAAACACCGCAATATCCGTGGTGCCGGCACCCATCTCGACCAGCGCCACGCCCAGCTCCTTCTCGTCTTCCGTCAGGACGCTCAGCGCACTCGCTAACGGCTCGAGCACGAGTTCGCGCACCTGATAGCCGGCCCGCTCGACGCTTTTGCGCAGATTCAGTGCGGGCGAGCTCCCAATGGTCACGAGATACATCTCGGTCTCGAGACGCATGCCGATCATCCCGATGGGATCGCGCACCCCGTGATTCTTGTCGACGGTGTACTCCTGCGGGAGCGAATGCAGCAGCTCGCGATCCTGCGGAATGGCCTGCGCGCGTGCGACCTCGTTGGCCCGATCGATGTCGGCCTTCGATATCTCATCTCCGTTCACCGCGACAATGCCCTTGCTCACCATCGTCTGCACATGCTCGCCCGCGATTCCCGCGTACACGAACTCTACCTGTGTGCCCGCCATCCGCTCGGCGTCCTGCATTGCCTTTTTGATCGAGCGCGTCGTTTCCTCGATGTCGGAGACCACGCCCCGCCGCAGTCCCGTGGTGCGGGCTTGCCCAACGCCGAGCACCTTGATCTGCGGATGGCGCGGATCCCCGCCCACGACTTCGGCGATGATGGCCGTGGTCTTGGCGGATCCGATGTCGAGTCCGGCTACGATACGTTCTGGATTCATTGAAGTCGCGCGATTACCTGGTCACGAAAACGAAAGTCCAACTCGGCCACCTGCGCCTGCCGGCGTGCGAGGTCCTGCTCCACGGAAGCTATCTCCGCGAAGCGGTCCGGCGACACGTCCATCATCATGCGAACCGATACGGTATTCAACTGCACCACAATTTCGGTCGAGCTCACCCGTCGTACCTCACTGATCCGTTCATAGAGCGCCGGCTCGGTGTCACGTACCCGGCTGAGCAGCAGGAGAACGGTCCGGTCGGGCGCGGATACAATCGGCACATCGACATTCGCACGCGCGGGATCGATGGGCAGTGGCTTCCCCTCCACATCAACGGGACGAAGCCCGTCGCGAAACGGCACGAGCGCGACCGGGAGATTCTCAGTGACACGGACCACGAGCGTGCCCGGCAGACGCCGCCCGATCTGGACGCTGCGCACCTGCGGGTGCCTCGCGACGCGCTTCTCGAGGACAACGGGATCGTCCCAGACGGAACCGGTCGTGTCCACGCGAAGGCGGGCAATGATCTCCGACGGCTCGAGATAGCGGGCGCCCACGATCTCGACGTTCCGCACCTGGAAGAACGACATGCGCCGCAGAATGGCGCGTCCCCAGAGCGGGGCCGAAAGCACCAGGACCACGACACCAAGGAGCGCGCCCGCCCGCATGAGGCGAGACGATTTCGATCGTTTCTCCTCTGCTTCACCAGCGGGGCTCATGAGTCCTTCACCGCGCTCGGCCTGATCGAAAGCAGGTTCCTCACCTTACTCATGCGCGGTTGCGGAATTCTTTGAATCCAGACCGAGCATCGCGAGCAGCTCGGGTCCGGTCTTCGTGATGTCGCCCGCCCCCATCGTCAGCACGACGTCGCCTTCGCGCACCACGTTCGCGATGGCCGGCGCCAACTGGTCGCGCGTACCGCGCCACAGGACCGGCGTGCTGTTCTTCATGATCCCACGTCCAATCAGGTCAGCGGTCACGCCGACGATCGGTTGCTCCCGCGCGGGATAAATCTCCGTCAGAAACACCATGTCCGCCGCGGAGAGCGCCGCGCTGAACGCTTCGGCAAAGTCGCGCGTTCGGCTGTACAGGTGCGGCTGAAAGGCGGCCACGATGCGACGGCCCGGAAAGGTGAGGCGCGCCGCGTCGATCGTGGCCCGAATTTCCGTAGGGTGGTGCGCGTAGTCGTCTACCACCGATATGCCATTCACCTCACCGAGCCGCTGGAAGCGGCGCTCCACTCCGCCAAACGCGAGCAGGCCCTCCGTCATCTCGGGCACCTTCACCCCGAGCGCGAGGCCCGCCGCAATCCCTGCGAGCGCATTGCGCACGTTGTGCGCTCCCGGCACCCGCAGCTCCACCACTCCCAGCGCCTCACCATCGAATTCCGCGACAAAGGTCGCGCGGCCGCCCGTGATGTTCAGCTTCCGCGCGATGAGCCTGGCGTCCCCCGACCCGGTACCATAGCGGATCACCTCGGCGGAGCTGGGCACCGGAAGGGTGTTCGCGCCAGGGTCATCAGCGCACAGCACGATCGTCTTTGCCTTCGAGACGAACTGCTCGAACGCGCTCCGCACGTCGTCGAGATCGCGGTAGATGTCCAGGTGGTCGGCCTCGACGTTCGTGACCACTGCGACGGTTGGCGTGAGCGCGAGGAACGACCGGTCGTACTCATCTGCCTCGACCACGAACAGCTCCGGCGAGCCGAAGAGCATGTTGCCATTCCAGGCGGCGACGCGGCCGCCGGCGATCCCCGTCGGATTCCGTCCCGCACCGCGCAGCGCTTCCGTCGTCATCACGGTCGTCGTGGTTTTCCCGTGCGTGCCCGCAATGCCAATGACCGTGGCGCCGGCAACCACCTCGCCCAGCGCCTGCGCCCGTTTGAGCACCGGGATGCCAGCTTCGCGTGCCGCTTCGAGCTCCACGTGATTCGGGGGCACGGCCGCCGTGACGACGACGGCACGTGAGTTGTTGATGTGCTGCACCGAGTGCCCCTCGACCACCTCGATACCCAGCGCACGCAGATCGTCGGCGTTGCCGACGTTCGCGTCACACCCGGTCACGCGCGCGCCTCGGCGGACGAACAATTCCGCGAGCGCGCTCATGCCAGCGCCCGCGATGCCCATGAAGTGGACGGGGAGTGTATCCCTGCTATCGAGTAGAGACATTCGGCGCGCGGAATATAGCCTCTCCGCGCGCCAATGTCAGAATCTCTCCGGCAATACGCTCTGCGGCATCGGGGCGTCCGCGCGCGCTGGCAGCAGCGGCCAGCCGGGCGAGCGTCGCAGGCTCGTTGAGCAGCGAGGCGACCGTCCGACCGAGCGAATCCACGGTGAATCCCGATTGCGGCAGGTCAATCGCGGCGCCAGCGGAGGCGAGCGAGCGGGCGTTGTCGGACTGATGATCAGCAGCGGCCGTTGGCAGCGGGACGAGGATCATCGGAATACCCCAGGCGCACAGCTCGGAGGTCGTCATGGCCCCGGCGCGCGCGAGAGCGAGATCACTGGCCGCATACGCTTCGCTGATGGGAGACAGGTACCCTCTCACGCGAACGCGCTCGCTCTCGCGGGACAGGTAGCGATCAGCGTTCTTGGCGCCTGTCCCCCAAATGAGGTGCAATCCATCGGGGAGGCCGCGCTCCACCCATGCGTCCACCACGCGGTTCAACGCTTCGGATCCCTGACTGCCGCCGTAAATAAGCAGCACCTGCCCGTTCGTCGGTGCAAACCCCCAACGCACCCGCGCCGCGGCGCGATCGGGACGTGGCTTCGGTGGCGGCTCGATAGGATTGCCACTAACAACGAATCGCGTGCCGCCCTTGTGCGACAGGATTTTCTCCGCCTCGGGGAACCCGAGGAACATGATCTTCGTGAAGCGTGCGAAGGCACGGGCCGTGAGACCCGGGAAGCTGTCACCGGCGTGCTGCACGATGGGAATACGATGCGCAGCCGCATACGCCAGTGCCGCGCCCGCTGCATATCCCCCGGTGCCGACGACCACCGCAGGTCGCTCTGCCGCGACGAGCCGTCCGATCGCCCTCCAGGCCCCAACCGCTCCTGCAAGCGTCCTCCAGTTCTCCCAGACCTTGCGCCGATACAGAGGATGCAGATCGAGCAGCGTATGCTCGAACTCAGTCGTTGGAAGGAGCTCACGCTCGATACCACGTTTCGCGCCGATGAACAGAGGTCGCACTGAGGGATCGAGCCGAGTCATGGCCCGGGCGATCGCCAGCCCAGGGTAGAGATGACCGCCTGTGCCGCCTCCGGCGACGAAGACCCTCACGCCGCCAGTGCGGACGAGTCCGAGACCCGGTCGCTCGAGACGCGCTCCGATGCGCTGCCTATATTGGCAAGCATGCCAGTCATGAACAGCGACAGGACAAGGTTGGATCGCCCGTAGGAGACGAATGGCAGCGTCAGGCCTGTCGTGGGCAGAAGGCCGATCACGACGCCGACATGCAGGTACGCGGTGACGACGACCGTCGTCGTAAGCCCTACCGCCACGAGCTGCTGAAACGGAGTGCGCGCCATGCGGGCAATGCGGAATCCGAGGTAGCCGTAGGCACCGAAGGCGACGATGATGCCAAGCAGCCCGAGAAATCCCCACTCCTCGCCGATGTTGCTCGCGATGAAGTCGTTGAACGGCAGCGGGAGAAAGCCGTACTGCTGGCGGCCATGGCCAAAGCCGACGCCAAAGAATCCGCCAGTGCCGACGGCTATGAGCGACTGCTTGAGCTGGTAGCTGAGCTGCTGCGGCACTGCGTCGGCATTGCGAAAGGAAGCAATGCGTAGCAGGACGTACTGAAGCCGTTCGACGGTATGCCAGAGGATGGGCAGCGACAGGCATCCCAGCAGAATGAAGTGGCCGATGCGTGCGCCTCCCGCGAACAGGATCACTCCCATGACCAGGGTGAACAGCAACGCGGTCGAGAGATCGGGCTCGAGCACTGCGAGCACGTCGAGCGTCCCGATAATGATCAGAAAAGGCAGCAGGCCCTTCGTGAGCCGACGCAGCGATTCGCCTTTCCGGATCACCAGCATCG
The DNA here is from genome assembly GCA_046593115.1 of Gemmatimonadaceae bacterium. Lineage (GTDB taxonomy): Bacteria > Gemmatimonadota > Gemmatimonadetes > Gemmatimonadales > Gemmatimonadaceae > JBKJRV01. Next base: position 1,238 of record JBKJRV010000089.1, on the reverse strand, counting down.
ACGTCCAGAGGATCACCGCGAGCTTGGCGAACTCCGACGGCTGCAGCGAGGCGCCGAGCAGGAAGCGACGGGAGCCGTTGATGCGAGGGGCAATGCTTTCGGTGAACGGCAGCACGACGACGATCATGAGCGCGATGGCCAGACCCATGATGGGCCACGCCCACTGCCGCCACCGCTCTGCATCGACTTTGGCGGCAATGGCGAAGGCGACGCCACCAGCCAGCACGCCGGTGAGCTGCCGCAACAGGTAGAACGCGCTGTTGCGATTCTCCTGCATCGCGACAATCGCGCTCGCGCTGTAGAGGGACGCGAGCCCGAACACGAGGATGATCGCCGTCAGCACCACCAGCGCACGTGCCTCGACGGACATGCGCCACCGCGCGCGAAGACCCGCGCCCGCAACTTCCGGAATGGAAGGACGCGGCGTCATGCGTCGCTCGGGAACCGACCGCACATACTCCCGGCGATCGGTGGCGACGTTCATGCCTTCTTCCCCCGCGCGAGCCGCCGGAACTCCGCCCCGCGATGTCCGTAATTGTCGAACATGTCGAAGCTGGAGCACGCCGGCGACAGCAGCACCACGCCGCCCGGCTTCGCGAGCGTGCGAGCACGGGCGATCACGGCTTCGAAATCGCTGCCCATGCGCTCGACCGGCACGAGGGCCGAGAGGTCCTTCTCCACGAGCTCGGCCGACTCTCCATACGCGATGACCTGACCACCAACGCGCTGAATATGCGGCGCGAGTGCCGTGTACGGCTCGCCCTTGTGACGTCCGCCAAGGAGCAGAATCGGTGGACGTGTCATGCCCTGCACCGCGACGAGCGTGGAGCTGACGTTGGTGGCCTTCGAATCATTGATCCAGAGCACTCCATTGAACTCGCCCACCGGCTCGAGCCGATGTTCGAGCGCGCGAAACGACTTGAGACCCGCAGTGATGGCCGCGATCGCATCTGGCGACCGGTGTGCCGGGTCGGCCACCATGACCGCCAATGCCGCAGCCAGCGCATTCGCGACGTTGTGGTCGCCAAGCAGTGCAAGGTCGCCCCTGTCGAGAATGGGACGATCAAGGACAACGAGTCGGTTCGCGGCGCGATCGTAGAAAGCGCTGGCGAGATCGTTGGCGATGGAGAAGGTCCAGCTCTCTCCGGTGAGTGATCGCGATGCCTGACCTTCCACGGCGGGTCGCCGGCTGGGAAGTCGCATGACCTCAGGGTCATCGGCGTTCCACACCCAGCGGG
>JBKJRV010000476.1:0-4710 GCA_046593115.1 Gemmatimonadaceae bacterium | reverse complement strand
CTGCCAGGCGGTCCGTGACGCGGTGCAGGGGTCCATCGACGCGAACGTCGCCACCGGTGACATTGGCGGAACGCACGGGACGCGCGCCGTGGGAGACTGGATTGCGGCTCGCGTCGGACGGACGTGAGCGCCGCGTATCCTCCCTGCGGTGTTGATTGGTGTTTGACACGTATCCTCCCTGCGGTTGAATCGCCCTCTCCACCCGGCCATCTTTCATTGACGTGGCCGGAGGCCGCGCGCAAGTCTACCTGAACGCGAAGTGCAATGAAGACCCAGGGTGCCGGAAAAGATGTCGTGTTCCTGTCGGCGGTCCGGACGCCGTTCGGATCGTTCGGGGGCACGCTGAAGGATTGGTCGTCTGTTGACCTCACAGTAGTCGCCGCGAAGGCAGCGCTCGGGCGCGCCGGTGTCGAAGCCTCCGAAGTCCAGCAGTCCATCTTCGGAAACGTGCTTCAGACCACCACCGATACGATCTATTTCGCGCGGCACGTGGGCCTGAAGACCGGTTGCAATGTCGACACGCCGTCCCTGACGGTGAATCGCCTGTGCGGCTCGGGATTTCAGGCCGTCGTCAGCGGCGCCGAGGAGATTCTGCTGGGCGAGTCCAACGTCTGCCTCGTAGGCGGTGGTGAGTCGATGTCGCAGGCTCCGCACATCGCCCGCGGCCTCCGCTGGGGCACACCCCTTGGCAAGCAGCCCGTGCTCGAGGATTCGCTGTGGGAGTCGCTGAAGGATCCCGTCGCCGGGTTGTCCATGGCCGAGACGGCCGAGAATCTCGCCGATCAGTACAAGATCGATCGCGCGTGTGTGGACGAGTACGCCTTCAATTCCCAGAAGCGCGCAAAGGAAGCATGGGACGCGGGCGTGTACGACGCCGAGATCGTCCCGGTGCAGGTGAAGAACCCGAAGACGAAGCAGATGGAGTCCTTCAAGCGCGACGAGCATATGCGTCCCGAAACGACGATGGAGGCACTCGGCAAGCTGAAGCCGTACTTCAGGGCCGATGGCGTCGTTACCGCCGGCAATGCCAGCGGCATCGGTGACGGAGCGGGCGCGTTGCTCATCGCCAGTGAGGAGTACGCAAAGCAGAAAGGTCTCAAGCCGCTTGGCCGGCTCGTCTCGTGGGGACTGGCCGGTGTCGATCCAAAGATCATGGGCATTGGTCCCGTTCCGGCGTCGAGGAATGCGCTGAAGCGCGCCGGCATGACGCTCGAGCAGATGGATCTCATTGAGGTGAATGAGGCCTTCGCACCGCAGGCCTGCGCGGTGCAGCGCGAGCTGAAGATCGACCCGGAGAAGTTCAACGTCCACGGTGGCGCCATTGCGCTCAGTCATCCGCTGGCGGCATCGGGCGCCCGGATCACGGCGCACCTGCTGCACGCGCTTCGTGCGCAGGGCAAACGCTTTGGATTGGGCTCCGCCTGCATCGGTGGCGGTCAGGGTATCGCGGTCATTGTGGAGGTATTCGCATGAGAGTATCGAAGATTGCCCTGGTCGCGCTGGTCGCGACTATCGCTGGATGTGCGAGCGGAGGACAGACGGCCAATACGGGCGCGGCAAGCGATGGATCGACGACGCCCGGACAAGGCGCATCGCGCATCGATTCGCCGTGGCCGGTGAAGACCCGATCGCACATTGACCTGTGGCTACACGGGTTTGCGATGATCCAGGACGACACCACTCGCATCCCGTACTTCCGGCGCGGCTACCGTGACGGGATGGTCGTCCAGAAGAACCGCGCCAACGTCACCACCCTGCTCGACAGAAATCGCGACACGCTGCGCGCCCGTTTCGCGATCAATCGCGACCTGGTGAACGCCCAGTTCATCGTCTTCCAGTTCTCATCGTGGGACGAGATGCTGCAGTTCATCAACCTCTTCATCGAGGCCGAGGGCGATCCGCGTCGTGGCAACACGCCGCAGACGCAGCAAGCCATCGCGTATCTCGCCTCGGCGTTTCCCACCGCCGGCGATCGCAACTGGGTGAAGCTGTTCTCCCAGTCTCTCCAGGACGAGAACAACAAGTGGTACCGCGTTTACTGGACGCAACAGCAGCGCGATCGCGCGTCGGTTATTCAGGCGGTGGATTCTGTCTGGGAGCGCGGCCTGCGTCCGAAGATCGCCCGCTTTCTGAACAACACGCAGCAGGTGCGCGGTGATCTCTTCCTCTCGCTGCCCCTCAATGGCGAAGGCCGCTCCGTGAATGGTGGCAAGACAGCGAACATCATCACGGTCACGTTCCCGGAACGTCCCGCGGACGCCGTTGAAGCGATGTATGTCATCGCGCACGAGGCGATCGGTCCTCTCGCCGGCCAGGCAGTCGCGGACAATACGACGCCGAGTGAAAAGCGCGGCGGCGTGTTCGAGCGCCTGTCGAGCGCTTCGCTGGTTCGCGGCGGGCTGATGCTGCTGGCCAAGGCGGCGCCGGAGTACGCGGATGGATACGCACGGTATTATCTGCGATCCGCAAATCTCCCGGTAGGCAATGATCCGCAGGCAGCGCTCGCTGCCGCCTTCCCGCTTCCCGAAACGATTCGCGACGCCATCACTCGTCAGCTCGACGTCGTCCTCGGCGGCATTTGACGTGTGAACGCCGCAACGCGCGACTTCGGCGCTGAGGTCTGAGGCCTGGCGGTGGCGCAGGATCCCAGACCCACGAACGCACTGCCCGTCGGCCTCGATCGCAGTGCACTCGAGCGTGTGTTGACGCGCGCCGCGGAGCTGCAGGCCACCGCCTCCGATACTCCGGAACAGCTCAGCGAAGCGCAGCTCGTGTCGCTCGGGCAGGAAGTCGGTGTGTCGGCGGAGCATATCCGCCAGGCGCTGGCCGAGGAGAAGACGCGTGTCACGGTGCCGGAGGAGCAGGGCGTGGTGGCTCGCTACTTCGGCCCCTCGACGGCGCAGGCATCGCGTGTGATCAAGGGTCGGCCCGACACGGTGCTGGCCGCGCTCGACCGGATGATGCAGCACGATGAGTGTCTGCAGACGAAGCGTCGGTTCGGCGATCGCATCACCTGGGAAAAGAGAACTGGCGTGATCGTGAGCATCACGCGCGGACTCGACGTCGCGGGACGGGGCTACCGTCTGGCGAGTGTTCCCGAAGTGGGAGGGACGGTCGCTCCGGTGGACGCGACGCGGGTGCTGGTGCATCTGGACGCGCAAATCGCGGAACGACGCTCGACGCGTGTGGGCCTTGCCGCCCTCGTCGCGACGCTTGCCGTCGCGTCGGGAGTTGGCATCGTCGCATTTCCGCTATTCGTTGGTGGATCGATTGCTGTCGGGGCGATCCTTGGCGGAACCATCGCGGGCGTCGGCGGGGCCATGAGTGCTGGCGCCGCGCGCACCCAGCGGCGGTACGTCGCGCGGGTGCAGTTGGCGCTCGAGCAGGTACTCGACCGCCTCGAGACCACGACGACTCAGCCGACGTCGGTCATCGGGGTCCTCGGCGAAGTGGCTCGCAGGCTTTCGTGAATTCTTCCTCTTCTCTTTCACAATATCATGGCTGACATCAGGAAAGTAGGCGTCCTTGGCGGTGGGCTCATGGGCAGCGGCATTGCACAGGTCGTGGCGCAGGCGGGAATGCAGACCGTCGTCCGCGAAGTGTCCGACGCTCTTTGCCAGAAGGCGAAAGGCGGAATCGAGAAGACCCTGGCCAAGGGCATCGAGAAGGGGAAGGTGACCGCCGAGCAACGGGATGCGTGCATGAGCCAGCTGTCGTTCACGGTGGACGTCGCGGGTCTCAACGCGTGCGACATCATCATCGAGGCGGTGGTGGAGGACCTCGAGGTGAAGAATGCGCTTTGGAAGGAGCTGAACTCCGTTTGTCCGCCGCACACCATCTTTGCGTCGAACACCTCCAGCCTCACCATCGCGGCGATGGCGTCGGCCAGCGGTCGTCCGGACCGGGTGGTCGGACTGCATTTCTTCAATCCCGTGCCGCTGATGAAGCTGGTGGAGGTCGTGAAGACTGTGACCACCAGTACGGAGACGTTCGATCGCGCATTCGCATTCGCGAAGTCGCTCGGCAAGGAGCCGATCGCGGCGAAGGACAACTCCGGTTTTGTCGTGAACCTGTTGCTGGTTCCCTACCTGATCGACGCGATCAATGCGCTCGAGAGTGGCGTGGCGTCGGTCTCGGACATCGATAAGGGAATGATGCTCGGGACGGGGTACCCCATGGGACCGTTCACCCTGCTGGACTTCGTCGGTCTCGACACGACCTACAAGATCGCGGAGATCATGTTCGACGAGTACCGCGAGAAGCGGTATGCGCCGCCGCCGCTGCTGAAGCGGATGGTGCTGGCCGGGATGTACGGGAAGAAATCAGGGAAGGGATTCTATGACTACTCGACGAATCCGCCCAAGGTGAGCGAGTTGGGTTTGTAGGCTCTTCCTGTCATCCCGCAGCACGTGAGCGAAGCGAGCGCCTGTCGGGATCTGCCGCACGGTACTGGTAGCTGGCCATACAGTATGGGACAGTAGATCCCGACACGGCGCCGAACAGCGGCGCGGGTGCGGGATGACAGTTTGAAGGGCGCCGCACAGCGACGCGAGTGCGGGATGACAATTCGCAGCGCGCCGCACAGCGACGCGAGTGCGGGATGACTGTGATCGGTGCCTGGCTGGCTTACACCAGGAACCGCTTCACGAACTCCTCCATCCGTGCGACGTCGATGCTCGCGTCCTTGCAGGGGCCGTTGGGCAACTGCAT
>JBKJRV010000049.1:0-3769 GCA_046593115.1 Gemmatimonadaceae bacterium | reverse complement strand
CGCGATGCCGGCAAACCGGTGTGGCGCCGCAGGCGCAACGTGATGCGCAACGCCGTGGTGTGCGTCGTCGTGATCCTCAACGTCGTGATGTGCGACGTCGTGATGTGCGTCGTCGCCATGGATTAACGCGTCACCCGCGTCCCCGTGCCCGTGAGCTCCGTTGTGGTCGTGACCCGGGTCGTCAGGCCCCCTGCGATAGGCCGGAGCGAGTGACAGAGCACCGTTGATCAGGAATCCAAGCAGGGGCAGCAGTGGCAGCAGCCACAGCCACTCGACTGCGCTCCCGGCGAGGGGGTGCGCGACGCTCGCGCTCTGAAGAATCATCAGCCCTTGAGGATGTTGATGTTCTGCAGATTGACGGTCTGCTTGTGGCGGAAGATCGAAATAATGATCGCGAGCCCCACCGCCGCTTCAGCCGCGGCGACGGTCATCACGAAGATGACGAACACCTGGCCGGCCAGTCCGTATTGCCGGGCGAACGCGACGAAGGTCAGGTTCACCGCGTTGAGCATGAGCTCAACACACATGAAGATGATGATCGCGTTCCGGCGCGTCAGCACGCCGACGACACCGATCGTGAACAGAATGGCGGAGAAGAAGAGCGATTCGGCGAGCATCTAGGGGCGCGCTCCGCGCTGGCGGAAGTAGTACAGCGCGCCCACAATGATGGCCACGAGCACAATGATCTTCATGTCGATTTCTTCCTGCCGATGACGACGGCCCCAACGATGGCGGCGAGCAGCAGCACGCTCGTTATCTCGAACGCGAGGAGGTACTCGTTGAAGAGCGGTTGAGCGACCGTGGCGACCACGCCCTCGCGCGCCGAGCGCTCGACGGCGGCGGTCGCGTTCACCTGCAGCAGCGGAGGAACGCGCGCTCGCGTAAGTGCGAAGATCTGGGCGAGCAGCGCCAGGCCAATCGCTCCGGCAATGAGCTTGCCCCACAGGCCTCGCGCATCCTCGAGCTCGGAGGGATGGCCCAGGTTGAGCAACATGATGACGAAGAGAAACACGACCATGATCGCACCGGCGTACACCAGCACCTGAATGGCACCGATGAAGTGCGCGTCCAGCAGGATGTACATCGCTGCCAGCGCGAACATAGTGGTCACCAGCCAGAGCGCGGCAGAGACCGGACTCTTGCGCGTGACGAACGCGATCGCCGCTGCCACCGCGACGACGCCGAAGAAATAGAAGTGAAAAAGGTAGAACAGCGACTCCTGGTGCATTACTGACCCTTCTCGTCGCTGGGATCCCACATTTCGCACACCGGATGCGTCTGCGCCATCAGGCGCTCCAGGTCATAGACGAAGCCTTCGCGGCTGTATTCCGCGTTCTCGTAGTGACGCCCCACGTGGATTGCTTCTTCGGGGCAGACTTCCTGGCAATAGCCGCAGAAAATGCACCGAAACTCATCGATCTCGAAGACGAGGGGATAGCGGTTCCCCTTCTCATCTTCGCCGGGCACCAGCTTGATGCAATTCGACGGACACACCGTGGGGCACAGGCCGCAGGCCACACACTTCGCCTTGCCGTCTTCGGTCGTAAGCATCCGATGCGTGCCGCGCCACCGGGGTGAGAGCGGCCACTTCTCCTCCGGATACTGCAGCGTCACCTTGTGCGGATCGATGAGATGCTTGAAGGTGTGGCCGAGCCCGGAGAGCGTCGCCCGCAGGTAACTCACCTCTTCCAGCGGCCGGTGCAACACCTTGACGCCGATTGCCATCAGCCCTCCGTCCCTGTCTTGAGAGTCGAGCGCGAGCGTCGCGCGCGAAGCCGGTCGAGCTCCTCCGCTCGCGCCCGATGGCTCGCTGGACTGACCAGGCGACCGCGATCGAGCACGAAGAAAAGCACCACCAGCAGTACGACGTTCAACGTGATCAGCGGGGCGCCGTACCAGCGATCCCGCGGCATGCCCACGGCATCCAGCGCGAGCACGGCGAACGCCACAATCACGATGTAGATCAACGCCATCGGCAGCATCAGCTTCCAACCCAGCGACATGAGCTGGTCATACCGGAAGCGCGGCAGCGTCCAGCGGATCCACATGAAGAAGAACAGGAAGAACAGGACCTTGAACAGGAAGAAACCCAGCGTCAGCAGCGACTTGGCCACCGTGTACGGCGCCAGATTGTCCCACAGGGTGAACGGGATGTCCCAGCCACCGAAGAAGAGCGTCACCATCAGCGCGCTCGCGGTGACCATGTTGGCATACTCGGCGATGAAGAACATCGAGAACTTCATCGCGCTGTACTCGGTGTGATAGCCGGTGATCAGCTCCGACTCTGCCTCGGGCAGATCGAACGGCAGCCGGTTGGTCTCGGCGAAGGCCGCGATGAGAAAGATGATGAAGGCGATGCTGAGCAGCAGGACGTTCCAGCCCTGCACCGCCTGCTGCGCGATGATGGAGTTCATGGTCACGTTGCCGGCGAGGAGCAGTACCGGAATCGTTGACATGCCCATCGCGACTTCATACGAAACCATCTGCGCACTGGAGCGCAGTCCGCCGATCAGTGCATACTTGTTGTTCGACGCCCAGCCGGCGAGCACAATGCCATAGACGCCGAGCGACGAGAGCGCCAGGATATAGAGAAAGCCGATGGGAAGATCGGCGAACACCATGTCCATGCGGCCCCACGGCAACGGCATCGGCGCGGCGAACGGGAGTACCGCCCAGGTGAGCAGCGCGGGAATGAAGGCCAGCATCGGCGCCAGCACGAACAGGGGCTTGTTCGCTTGCGCCGGATACGTCTCTTCCTTCATGATGTTCTTGAGGCCATCGGCCGCAGGCTGGAGCCAACCCTTGCCTACGCGGTTAGGACCATGACGATCCTGAATCCAGGCCGAGATCTTCCGCTCGGCCAGCGTGAGCATCGCGACTCCGACCAGGTACACGGTGAAGACCACCAGCATCTTCACGATCATGTAGATGATGAAGGGCGCGAAGCTGTTGGGCGGCAGCTGCGACGACGCGACCTGCAGTATGAGCGACGACATTATCGCCCCGCTCCCACCGGCTCGGGCGCCGCAGGCTCACCGGCGAGGATAGCGCCACGGAGCCCGAGCGCGTCATAGCTCATGCCCTTGAACTCCGGACGCGCCGCCGCAAGCGCCGCAAAGACCTCGGACGCGAGATAATAACGACCCGAGTCACCCAGAGCGCGCAACAACTCCGAGAGCACCATGTAGCCAGGTCGAGCCGAGCCCGGCGCGGCCTTGGCCTGCATATACCGTTGTACTCGCCCACGAAGATTCGTGAACGTGCCTTCCTCTTCCGAGAAGTTCGTGGTGGGCAGCACAACGTTTGCCAGATTTTGTACGGACTCAGGCAACACCGTGCCGATGACGAGGACGCCGCCACCCTGACGCAGCCGACTCGCGTCGAGACCATCAAGATCGTCGTCGGCGATAATCAGCACATCGGACGCGCCCACGCCATCGATCGGGTTGACCGAGCGCGTGAAGCCCAGCGCTTCTGCGCCCCGGACGTTGGCCGCGCGATCCGCGCGAAGCGCCAGGTCCTCGACTCCAGGCAGCGGCGCCTCCGGACCCGTCGTCACCCGAAAGACACCCTTGCCACCAGTGCGCTCGACGAGCTTCGCGAGCAGGAAGAGTGTCTCATTCGAGGACATTGGCGATGCGACGACGTGCGCTTTCCGGCCCTTGAGCATCGACGCGGCGGCGGTGAGGGCCGTTTCCCAGTCGCTGTTCGCGAGCGCACCGGCGCTTCGTACCTGCGGCTCCTCCACGCGATCGCGCCGGTTGGCCCA
>JBKJRV010000373.1:0-2698 GCA_046593115.1 Gemmatimonadaceae bacterium | reverse complement strand
CGCGAGCTCATGGAGGGCATTCGCGTGGCGGACTGGTCACCTGATGGCGAGCAGCTTGCGGTCATCCACGACATCGACGGCCGCGACCGCCTCGAGTTCCCGCTTGGTACCGTGTTGCATCAATCGTCGGGCTACCTCAGCGATCCGCGGGTCAGCCGCGACGGCGCGCGCGTCGCCTTCATCGAGCATCCCTGGCGTTACGATGATCGCGGCACCGTGAACGTCGTGGACCTGAAGGGCACGCGCATCGTGCAGACGAAGGAGTTTGGTGCCTTGCAGGGCATGGCCTGGTCGGCCGATGGAAGGGAAATCCTGTTCTCGGCAGATGAGCCAGGGCGGGGAATGGTGATCCACGCCGTGAGTCTCGACGGGGACCTTCGGGAAGCGATCGCGAGTGCCGGCGACAACATCCTTCACGACATCGCGCCGAATGGCCGCTGGATCGTGAGTCAGGAGCGTCGTGCCGTCCTGGTGCACGCCAAGGGCGCCGGGGCGACGGAGCCCACCGACCAGTCGTTTCTGGATTATTCGTTCAGTCCAGTCATTTCAGGAGACGGTCGGCTGCTCGCATTCGGCGATGCAAGCTCAACGGGCACCACGCTGTACTCGACATTGCTGCGGGCGACCACTGGCGGGGAAGCGGCCCGACTCGGCGACGGATATCCGCTGGCATTTTCACCGGACGGCAAGTGGGTGGCTTCCGCGATACCCAACACGCCGGTGCGGATGGTGTTGTATCCGACGCGCACCGGCGCGGAACGTCTGCTTGACGTCCGCCCGCTTGATCAACTCACGTCGGCGGACTGGTTTCCGGATTCTCGCACGCTGCTCCTCTGCGGAAATGAATCGGGCAAGCCTTCCATGTGTTATATCCGGGCGCCTGAGGATGGTGCGCTGCGGCCCGTTACGCCGGCAGGCTCAACCGATGGCCTCGTGTCGCCGGATGGTCGATCGGTAGTTGCCCGAGACGGCAGTTCCGGCACGCGTGTCTATTCGTTGACGCAGAACGGTGATCCGGCCACCCCTGCCATCGACTCCAGTGAGCAGGTGCTTGGCTGGAGTCGTGTCGGCCGGGGGCTGTTGGTGGGTTCACCGAACTCGCTGACCATCCAGCGAGTGGATCTTGCGACGGGCCGGCGCGAGACGGTGGTGAATGATTCGCTGAGAACTCAGGCCGGAATTGTGGGAATCGGAATGCCGGTGCTCGCGAACGACCCCCGCATGTACGCGTTCACGATCCGTCGGCAGACGTCGCGACTGTTCATGGTGACAGGCGTGCATTAGCCCGCCGCGTCACCCCGGTCGTCCGGTGCGTCACCCACGTACTGCTGGTGGAGGTGCACCGGCTTCTGCTTGCTGCGAACCCTGAGATTCAGCCCTTCGACAAAGAGCGAGAACGCCATCGCGCCGTAGATGTAGCCCTTCGAGATGTGCTGGCCGAATCCTTCGGCGATGAGCGTGGTGCCGATCAGTAGCAGGAAGGCGAGCGCGAGCATCTTCACCGTTGGATGCTTCTCCACAAAATCACTGACTCGGCCCGCGGTGAACATCATCACGATCATCGCAAGCACCACCGCGGCGATCATGATTTCGACGCGGTCCACCATGCCGACCGCCGTAATCACCGAGTCGAGCGAGAACACCACGTCGATGATCAGGATCTGCACGATCACGCCGGCAAAGGTGGCGCGAACCTTTCTCGACTCCTCTCCCTCCTCGCCCTCGAGCTTCTCGTGCATTTCGTGAGTGCTCTTCCCAATGAGAAACAGCCCTCCCGCGATGAGCACCAGATCGCGGCCCGACAGGCCGTGGCCGAACACGGTGAACAGCGGATCGGTGAGCTTGATGATCCACGAGAGCGAGAGCAGCAGCAGGATCCGGGTGATGAGCGCGAGAGCGAGGCCCATGGTCCGCGCGCGCGCCCGCTGATCCACCGGGAGCTTGTTTGCCAGAATCGAAATGAAGATGACGTTGTCCACGCCGAGGACGATTTCGAGCGCGAGCAATGTGGCGAGAGCGATCCAGGCCTGCGGATCGGAGAGGAGATCCATGGTGAGATTCGTTGGTACGGGGAAGTTGAGAGCCGGCGGCGGGGCACTGCGTCGTAAAATACGACGGTCGAGCGGTCGCCGCTCTCCATGTCAGCGAGAAATCAGCTGCGCGGTGTCGTGGGGCCGTCCACCTCTGCCGAGTACGAGGTCAATGCTGTACCTGTGTCCCAGTCTCCCAGAACGCCGCAGGCTGGTTTTTTTCCTTTTGGTGCGCGCACTTTCCGGATAATCATTCGTTTTCCTCCAGCCGAGCTCGGTGCATCAATGAAGAGATTTGGAAAGCAGTTGTCTGTGGTTCCCGCAGTGTTGCTGCTGGCGATCGCATGCTCCGATAGCACCGCGCCGCAGGTATCCGACTGTCTTCGTTACATCACCCCCACCAGCCTTTGCAGCGAACCGGGCTTCCAACTCGTCAGCGTTGATAGCGCTCCGCGTCCGTTTCTCAATTCCATCAGGTCGAGTTTCGACGACGGAACGGTATACACCAGCGTCCTCGCAGCGAGGATCATTCTGCGCGCGGATAGCTCCTATCTCACTGCCGTCACGCTTCGCGACAGCTCAGTGGCGAGGGGTCGGCAAGCCCCCTATCCGGCCAACTTCGAGGGGCGATATGTGTTCTCCAACGATTCGCTGGCGGTCTGCGCGAG
>JBKJRV010000136.1:0-3295 GCA_046593115.1 Gemmatimonadaceae bacterium | reverse complement strand
TGTCGCTCGGCGCACGCGCCGGTCAGCACGACTGCAGCCAGCACCATCCAACGTAGTCCATCACGCAAGTCGCACCGTCCGTCCCTCGAGATCAAAGCTGTCCACTATACCCATGATGACGGCATCAACCGGGCGGTCTTTCGTTACCGCGGTGAGCCGCGCCGAACTGCCGGTCGCATACAGAATCACTTCGCCAACGCCTGCCCCGACACTGTCCACGGCGACGACATACCCGCCCTCGCGCTCGAGCGACGTGGAAATGTTCTCGACGATCATCAGCTTGAGCGACTCCAGCGATGGATCCTTGCGCGTCGAGACGACGCTGCCCACGATGCGGCCTAGCTTCATGCGCGGTCCAGGGAATGGGCGTTGAAAGGCGCCGGCAACAGGTCCTTCAGAAACCACTGCTTCTCCAGTCCGCCTGCCGTGATGCTGACGACCGATAACGCGGGCGCCAGCTCTGCCAGTACCTGGCGGCACATCCCACACGGCGGCGTGGGCTCCTCCGCCTCGGTGGCGACGACAATGATCTCGAACACGCGAAACCCCCTGGCGATAGCAGAAGCAAGCGCCGAACGCTCCGCGCACATGCCGGCCGGATACGAGGCGTTCTCGACGTTGCACCCAGTGACCACGGTCCCGTCGTCGCCAATGATCGCCGCACCGACCTTGAACTTCGAATACGGCGCGTACGCGCGAGTCATCGCTTCGAGCGCGGCTCCCTTCAGCGCCGCCAGATCGGCACTGAGCTGTACCTGGCGCACCGGAGTGCTCGCGCGCAACGGCGTGTCCTTCCGCGGATTCAAGGAGCCACCAGCTCAGTCAGAAACGAGGTGCCACGTCCGCGGAAACCGACGCCCAGCCACTCCGCTACTGTGGCCCCCAGATCGGAGAAGGTAGACCGCAGGCCCAAGTCGATGGGGCGCACCCGAGGCCCGCAGGCCAGCAGCGGAACACATTCACGCGCATGATCGGTAGAAGCCGTTGTTGGATCGTTGCCGTGGTCAGCAGTTATGAAAAGCAGGTCGTCCTCCAGTAACGCGGATTCGAGTGCCGGTAGCGCCGCATCGAACTCGCGCAGTGCATGATAGAACCCCGAAACATCGTTTCGGTGCCCATAGAGCTGGTCGAAATCTACCAGATTGGCGAACAGTAGCCCACTCTGATCTTTTGCAAGCCATTCAGCCATCGCCGCAATCCCCTCGCCGTTGTTCGCCGTGTGGTGCGCTGTAATGGAGCGGCCGGCAAACAGGTCATCCACTTTTCCCACCCCGGACCGTTGGATTCCCGCCGTCGACAGCGCGTCGAGGAGCGTCTCGCCAGGCGGCTGAATGGAGAAGTCGCGCCGATTGCTCGTGCGCGCAAAGCTCCCCTCACGGCCGATGAAAGGACGGGCGATCACGCGCGATACGTCGTGCGGCGCGACGAGCATCTCGCGCGCCGTTTCGCACGCGCGCCACAACTCCTCAACCGGAATGGTGTCCTCGTGGGCCGCAATCTGGAAGACGGAATCGGCCGACGTGTAGACAATCCACGCACCGGACTTCATGTGCGCGGCCCCGAATTCCGTGAGAATGCCCGTCCCGCTCGACGCCTTGTTGCCGAGCACTGCACGACCCGAGCGCTGGGCGAATTGCTGGATGACGTCAGGCGGAAAGCCGTCAGGATACGTGGGGAACGGCTTCGACAGATGCAGGCCCGCAATCTCCCAGTGACCGGCCGTACTGTCCTTGCCGGCGGATCTCGGCACCATCCGCCCCCACGCCCCACGAGCGGGTGTCGTGGCGGACATGCCCCGCAGTGGAAGTACGCGACCGAGGCCAACGGAGGCAAGATTGGGGAGCGACAATCCGCCGACGGCCTCCGCGATGTGGCCCAGCGTATTGCTCCCCGTATCGCCGTACTGGGTCGCGTCGGGCGCGGCGCCCGCGCCCACTCCGTCCAGCACCAGGATGATCGCGCGGTGGCCCATCAGGATGCGCCCATGCTCGGAACGAGTCCGTCGGCGAGGCCATGATACACTCGCTCGAGTCGTTGCCGCAGGCCGGTCAGGACCTCGTACGGGGACAGGTTTCCCGCATGCGCGAGGTCCTCGACGGTGATCTCCGCCTTTCCATCGCGCCCGATGATCGTGGCGATGTCACCGATGGAGGAGGGCACGTCGGTGACGTCGATCATGGTCATATCCATCGTTACGATACCGGCAACCGGCACCATCCGTCCGCGCACGATGGCCGCGCCGCGGTTGCTGATGGCGCGCCGGACGCCATCGGCGTAGCCCACCGGCAGCGTCGCTATGGTTCGTGTTCCGCTCGCCCGATATGTGGCGTCGTAACTCACGGTCTCACCTGAACGGACCTCCCGAATATCCACGATGCGCGCCCGCAGGCCCACCACCGCCTCGGGCGACACGAGTGCCGTCGGCCCGCTGCCGACCCCGTAGAGAAAGACGCCCGGCCGAATCACCGACCATTGCGATCGCTCGCGTCGAGTGGCCGCTGCGCCGTTCTCCACATGTAGCACATGCGGACGTGATGGCAACTGTGCGATCGCCCGACGGAAGCGTTCTTCCTGGATCGCGACGGAGCCATCGTCGAGCTCGGCGGAATGAAAATGGGTGCATGCGCCCTCGGGGACGTGGGTCGTCAGCAGGTCGCAGAGGGGTGCGACATCGTCCCAGCGGCGGCCGGCTCTCCCCATGCCGGTATCGATGCCCAGGTGCCAGGGATGGGCCATCCCCCATGACCTGATCTCGGCCTCGCGGCTCAGGAGAGGGCGGAGATGGGCTTCGCGCGCATCGTCGAGGTCATCGGGAAGCAATGGGGTGAAGACGACTATCGGCCGCGTGACGCCGATACTCCGAAGCTCCACCCCTTCATCGACGGTAGCGACGCCGAAACCCCACGGCAAGACACGCTCGAGCGCACGCACCACCGGCACGGCGCCGAGGCCGTAGGCATCGGCCTTGACCATTGGGAGAATGGGCACCCCGGCACGGTTCGCGAGCAGCGAGGCGTTTCGCTGAATCGCGCCAAGGTCGATGTCCAGCCAGGCGCGCGCGGCGCTGCTCCCGATTTGACGCGTCATTCGTCGCGCGGGTAAACTAGGAGTGGAGGAGACACCATGCAAGATAAGCGGTCACTTGAAGATACGCTCGCGCTCATGCGCGATTTGCGCGCTCGCTGCGACTGGGATGCGGCGCAGACGCATGCGTCGTTGCGCCCCTACCTGATCGAGGAAGCCCACGAGCTCGATGACGCGCTTCGCGACGAGGACGACCGGGCGATCCGGGAGG
>JBKJRV010000223.1:0-2924 GCA_046593115.1 Gemmatimonadaceae bacterium | reverse complement strand
CTATTATCTGCTGGAAAATAAAGGCGCTTTTTACGCCAATTACAGTGGTACGGGCAACACGCTCAATGCCAACAATTCCATTGTGCGCCGTATGATCATGGATTCGCTGCGCTACTGGGTGAGTGAGATGCACGTCGA
The DNA here is from genome assembly GCA_046593115.1 of Gemmatimonadaceae bacterium. Taxonomy (GTDB): domain Bacteria; phylum Gemmatimonadota; class Gemmatimonadetes; order Gemmatimonadales; family Gemmatimonadaceae; genus JBKJRV01. The sequence continues at coordinate 2,786 of JBKJRV010000223.1, read as the reverse complement.
TGGCTTTCGCTTCGATCTGGCGACCGTACTCGCGCGGGAACTCATGGAGGTCAACCGGCTCGGAACGTTCTTCGACATCATTCACCAGGATCCCGTGCTGTCCCGCGTCAAGCTCATCGCGGAGCCGTGGGATGTGGGGCCGGGTGGCTATCAGGTCGGCAATTTTCCAATCGGGTGGGCGGAATGGAACGGAAAATATCGCGACTCGGTGCGCAAATTCTGGAAGGGATCAGATGGGGTGATCCCCGAGCTCGCTTCGCGCCTGTCTGGCAGTGGTGACATCTATCAATGGAGCGATCGTGCCGCGTATGCCAGTGTCAATTTCGTGACGGCGCACGATGGGTACACGCTGGCGGATCTCGTGAGCTACGAGCAGAAGCACAACGAGGCCAATGGGGAGAATAACAACGACGGGGCGAACGACAACGAGAGTCGCAACTGGGGAGCAGAGGGGCCGACGGACGATCCGGGGATCAGGACCATCCGGGAACGCAGTATGCGAAATCTGCTGGCAACGCTGATTTTTTCGCAGGGGGTGCCGATGATATCGCACGGCGATGAGATCGCACGAACACAAATGGGGAACAACAACGCCTACGCCCAGGACAACGAGACAAGCTGGATGAACTGGTCGCTGTCGGACGAACAGAAACGATTGCTCGGCTACACACAGCGGCTGATCGCGTTGCGACAGGCGAATCCGGTGCTGCGGCGGAGACAATTCTTTCGCGGGCAGTCGGTCTCATCCGGTGGCCACAAGGACCTGACGTGGATCAGGCCGGATGGCCAGGAGATGACACAACACGAATGGAGCACCCCGGGTAACCGCACCCTCGGGATGCTGATCCATGGCGATGCCACCGATGAGACCGATGGACGCGGTCGCCCGATCAAGGGCGACACCATGATCCTGATCGTGAATGGGGGCGATCAGCCCGTGACCTTTCAGCTTCCCCGCATCGATGGGGAGGGGATGTGGCTCGAAGTCGTGGACACCGCGAAGGACGAGACGCATGCGCTGAGCTCCGGCTCAGCAACGCTGGTACCCTTCTCCATGCAGCTCCTCCGCTTTGGCTCGAACCGCCGAGTGATTGCGGAGGCTCAACTACCCGGCACAGAAGGGGGGCCGGCGCAATGAGTAAGCGGAAGCCGGTTGCTCTGGCCCGAGCGGACCATCCCGTGAAGCAGGATCCACTGGGCGGGATAGGGCCATCCGGCAGTGAGCTCGCGCTTCTGCTGGCAAATGAGCATCTCGATCCTCACAGCATCCTGGGCGTCCACCCGGCGACCATCGGCAACATCGCGGGTCTGATCGCTCGCGTCATGCACCCTGATGCCACCTCCGCAGATCTCATCCTGCTGCCGGGCCGTGAGCGAATAGCATTGGAGCCGATCGCCAGCGGAGTATTCGCGGGTTTTCTGACGGGCGGTACGCTTCCGCTGCAATATCGTGTGGAATTCCACTTTGGTGACGGTGCCTGGGAGCGCGGCGATCCCTATCGCTTCCTTCCAACCGTGGGAGACGTGGATCTCCACCTGTTCAACGAAGGGACTCATCGCGGACTCTGGCAGATGCTCGGGGCGCACCCTCGTGTGATCGATGGTGAGGAGGGTGTGAGCTTCGCGGTGTGGGCACCGAACGCGCGTCGCGTGAGCGTCGTCGGGTCGTTCTGCGAGTGGGATGGACGCCTGCTGCCAATGCGAGCGCTTGGCGCGTCGGGCGTATTTGAGTTGTTCGTTCCTGATGTAAAGCCAGGTGCGCTTTACAAGTTCGAAATCCTCACACTGGAACGGCAGGTGCGTTTGAAGTCGGACCCGTTCGCGAGCGCGATGCAACTATCACCGGAGACCGCATCGGTGGTGGTGAGCGAGGGTTCGTATCAATGGACGGACGACCAATGGATGCGTGACCGTCCCCATCGGGAGCCGGAGCGCGAGCCGATGCTCATCTACGAGGCGCATCTCGGAAGCTGGGCGCGCGTTCCGGAAGAGGGCGATCGGTGGCTGACGTACCGGGAAATCGCTCCAAGGCTCGTGGATCACGTGAAGCAACTCGGGTTCACTCATGTCGAGCTGCTTCCTGTGAGTGAGCACCCGTTCACGGGCTCGTGGGGCTACCAGGTCTCAGGCTATTTCGCGCCAACCGCACGGTTCGGAACGCCGGATGATTTTCGATTTTTCGTGGACTGCTGTCACACCGCGGGTATCGGCGTGATTCTCGACTGGGTGCCGGCCCATTTTCCAAAGGACGACTTCGCGCTGCGCCGGTTCGATGGAACGGCGTTGTTCGAGCATGAAGACCCACGCCTGGGTGAACATCCGGACTGGGGTACGCTGATCTTCAACTACGGCCGGAACGAAGTACGCAACTTTCTCATCGCGAACGCACTGTACTGGCTGGAAGAATTCCACATCGATGGACTGCGCGTCGACGCCGTCGCTTCGATGCTGTACCTGGACTACAGTCGCAAGCCGGGTGAGTGGCTTCGTAACCGTCGGGGCGGAAGAGAGAATCTCGATGCGATCGATTTCCTGAAGTCGCTCAACGAGACCATTCGCGTGACGCAGCCAGGCTGCATGATGATTGCCGAGGAATCCACGTCGTGGCCCGGAGTCACGCATTCCGTTCACGACGGAGGCCTGGGATTCACGTTCAAGTGGAACATGGGCTGGATGCACGATACGCTCGAGTATTTCGCGATCGACCCGCTCTACCGCCGCTTCCACCAGGACCGACTGACGTTCGCGATGATGTACGAGTACAGCGAGCGCTTCATCATGCCAAT
>JBKJRV010000153.1:0-9284 GCA_046593115.1 Gemmatimonadaceae bacterium | reverse complement strand
AAACGGGAAACCGCGTGGATGTCATGCTGAATGGCGATGGGAGCTATCCGCAGTTGTGGAGGGACATTGCGGGTGCAAAGCGGTCCATCACCGTGCAACTTTATTACTCTCAGCCCGGCGCGACTGCCGATTCGATGGCGATGTTTCTCTCCGAACGCGCGCGGGCCGGTATTCGGGTGGAGTTACTGATCGATGCATTCGGGTCGCTGAACCTTACCAAGGAATGGCGGCAGGGGCTGCGCGCTGCCGGTGTTCATCTGGCCGAATTGCGGCCGTTGCACTGGTACACTCTGCACAAGGCGAGTAATCGCTCGCATGTTCGCGCGATTACCATCGACGGCACGATCGGGTGGACGGGGGGGTTCGGGCTGGCCGATTACTGGCAGGGTGATGGACTCCACAAGGACCAGTGGCGCGACACCAATGTCCGTTTTACCGGGCCGGCCGTGGCGCAGTTGCAGGCGGCGTTCATCACCGCGTGGGCCGAAGCCACCGGAGAGCTGCTCACCGGAGACTTCTACTTTCCGCGCAGTACCTTCGTGGAAGACGGCGGCATTCCCGCGGGGCTCCTGCTCACCTCGCCCACGATTGGCAGCACCGCAGCCGAACGTTTCGTTGCTTTGACGATCGTCGGGGCGCGCCGCACGCTCTACATCACCAACTCCTACTTCGTTCCCGACGATGACTTCCGGTCTCTTCTGGTCGGCGCACGCAAGCGGGGCGTGGACGTGCGCGTACTCACGGCCGGAGACGAGACGGATATCAAGTCCACGCGGCATGCCGGCCGTGACCGATTTGAGGAGCTGTTACGCGCCGGTGTCCGGATTTACGAGTATCAGCCAGCCATGATCCACTCGAAGGTCATTGTCGCGGATGGGCTGTGGACTGCCATCGGGTCGTTGAACTTCGACAATCGGTCGCTGGCATTCAACAATGAGTCAAGTCTTCTGGTTCTCGATGCGCCGTTCGGCGCCATGAACGACTCGCTTTTCATGAAAGACCTCACGCACGCGAAGGAGATTCTGCTTCCGGAGTTCGTAAAGCGCGGAGCTGTAGAGCGGATGAAGGAAAAGGGCTCCAGCCTGTTGTCGCGTATCCTCTAGGTACGATCGATGGCTGGCAGGAAGACGTCACGCCCGCGTCCGAAGCAGAAGAAATTCGAAACGCCGGCTACCTGCGCTCAGGCACGAGTTTGCGCTATCTCGCCCCGGTCTGGCGGGGCCGGCGCAGCCTACCGAACGTTCTCGCGACCCAGTGCGGATCGTACCGCTTCGCGCATTGCGACGATGGCATCCTGTCGTGCCGCGACGGAGTCATCCCGAATGTGCAGCTCGACCCCGTCAAGTACGACGATGCGGCGCCAGCTCCATTGGCGGTCATCATCCCGCGCGACGGCTTCCACTCCTCCGGCGTCGAGCGCCGAGTTGAGCAGTGCGGCGACGCGGCGCTCCAGCGCATCGCCAGTCATCGTCGTCATTTCGCCCTTGATCGTTTCGAGCGTCTGGCCTTCGCGTTGCCGGATCTTGATCGCGAGGAGCTGCAGGAGATGACGATAGTTATAAGTGGCTGCCGTTCCCTTGCCTTCCGGCCGGTCCAACAGGCCACTCGCGACATAGAAGCGGATAGCCCGCGCCGTTGGCGCCGCACGTGCCGATGCGTTGGTGGGCCGAATACCCGCTGCATCCACGAGGCCGGTAACATGGGCTGCGAGCCCGCGCGCGTTCCACGGGGCATAGCGTGCGTGTGCGCGAAGCAGGGTGACTGAGGTCTCGGCCATAGTCGTAGAATAACTCCTGCCCGAGTCGGGAGCTATCAGGCCTGAGCCGGCACCGAGTCTCGTACGAAGGCCGCAACCAGCTCGTTGAACTTTGCAGGACGCTCATCATGCGGGAGCGAGCCGACTCCGTCGATGACTTCGAGACGCAGATCCTTCTTCAGCATCAGGAAGCTTCGCGCGTCTTCGACGGGCGTGTCCACGGCATGCTCGCCCCAGATGACCAGCGCGGGCTGTCGCAGCCGGCGCAGTGCATGGCGGACGTCGATGTTCAGGTGACCCGAGAGAAAGGCCGAAGGGGCGTACTTTGCACCAGGCTGATGGGCCGTGACATAGTACGCATCCAGGATATCCCCGGTCACCAGCTCGTCATTCCTGTACAGGCGCTGGAGGTGATAGGCGAGGCTGCGTTTCGAGACCAGGGCGTTGAAGACCGCCGTTCCAATGACGGGTGCGTCGATGGTCAACTGCGCGAAGTCCCCACCGGTCGTCGCTCCGCGGTTCAACCGAACGAGTCCGGTTGGCTCGATGAGTACGAGCGCGGGGAACCGCTCTGGATCGCGGGCGCCGAGAATGATGGCGTAAGCTGCCGACAGGGATGACGCGACGAGCACGCAGGGCGCGCCGATGAGCTGGGCGGCCGCGTCGGTGATGAGCGTGGTGTAGAGGCGCGCCGAGTAGCGTACGTTCGGACGGTCGGAACAGCCGAAGCCGAGGAGGTCGAGGGTGTAGACGGTGTGATCACGCGCTAGCTCGTCAACGTTGAACCGCCACTCGAACGACGAAGCCGCGGCGTGAATGCTGTGCAGGAGCAGCAGGGGGGAGCCGCTGCCGCGTTTTGTGTAGGCGACGCGATAGCCCCGCCAATCGAGCCAGCCCTGCTCGCCACCAATGGTGTTCCCAACGGCCTCGATATTACGCAGCGCGAGCGCGTTGAACGCAGCCGCCACGCCGAATGCCGCACCGCCAGACAGCAGTGCGTTTTTCCAGCGGCTCATGCCGCCGCCGGAAGTGCAACCGTCACCGTCGTTCCCGATTGCGGGATACTCGTGATCTCGATGGATCCCCCATGCTGCTCGATGAGGCGCCGGACCGTGGCGAGTCCGATTCCCGCGTTGCCGGTGCGTGTGGTGAAGAACATATCGAAGACGCGTGACAGGTTGTCGCCAGCGATAATATCGCCGCCGTTGCGCAGATGGCAGCTCCAGCCTGTGATGTCACTGGTATGGGACACGAGCGAGATGTCACCCGCTTCCGGTGAGGCCTCAACGGCGTTCGCGATCAGGTGACCAAAGACAACGGCCAATCGATCGACATCGATTGCGCACCTGGGGTTATCCGAGACCCGAACCCGCTCGATGAGAAGGGATCGGCGTTCGAGCGCTCCACGTTGCTGTTCCAGCACGCGATCCCAGACATCATCCGGGTTGGCGACGGTCAGGTTCAGCGGCTCGATTCGGCCGTACTCCAGTAACGAGGCCACCATTCGGTTCAGGCGCTCCGCCTCGTGAAGAATACGTCCGACATTTTTCTCGATGACCGGATCCTCTGCCGCGCGAAAGCGAAGCAACTGCGCTGCTGACGAGATGCCGAGGACCGGCGCGCGAAGCCCATTCGCAATCCCCGAGGCCATGTGGCCCATGGCGTCGAGATGGTCGCGATGCGCCCGTTGAGCCAGTCGCGATCGGTTCGATATGGTGGACATGGCCATGGCAGTCGTTACCGCCGGTGCGGAGACCAAAACAGCGGAGCGCCGGATTGGCACTCCGCTGTTCTGGAGAACAAATGAAATGAGCTAGCGGCCGCGTCCTCCGCCGGAGCTTCCACCGCGCTTGGCACCCGCCTTCTTGCCGCCAGAGGACTTGGCACCCGCCTTCTTGCCGCCAGACTTCTTGCCGCCGGAGGACTTGCGAGCGCCTGCAGCCGACTTGCGAGCGCCCGAATCCGACTTGCTGCCGCCGCTGCCACGCGCAGCACCGGCGCCAGGACGCTTGCTGCCGCTCTTCTTCCCGCCGGAAGAGGAGCCCGACCGACCGGATGCGTTCTTCTTGCTGCCGCCACTGGTGCCTGAGCGCTTGGCTCCACTCTTCTTTCCGCCAGAGCCTGCCGAACCACCACGTTTGGCGCCGCTGCTGGACGACCCGCCGGTCTTCTTGCTGCTGCTCGAGGATCCACTGCTGCGTGCAGAAGCCGAGCCGGAGCCACTTCCAACGCGTGAACCGCCTGAGCTGGAGGCGTTGACCTTGCTGGAGGCACCCGAGGATCCGCCAGATCGCGATGCGCCCGTCCCCGAGCCGCTTCCACCGCGTGAACCGCCGGAACTGCTCGCTCCGCCGCGCGAGGAACCAGAGCTCGAACCGCCCGTTGATCCACCGCCGGATGCACTCCCACCACCCTTGCTGCCGCCGGTCGAGCCTGCACCACCGGACGAGCCTGTCGAAGACGATTGGCTGCCAGATGACCGGCCGCCAGACGCCCCCTGTGATCCCGAGCGACCGCTCTGAGAGCCTCCTGAGCCGCCTCCCGACGCGCTACCACTCATGCTACTACCACCACCGATGCCGCTCTTACTACCGGTCACGCCAGATCCTGGCGTTCCCCCAGTCCGACTGGACGAGGCATCGCCGGCAAGGCTGCTGCTACCACCTGCTGAACTGGCACGCGAAGCGGCGCTGTTGGCGTTCTTGGAGCCAGGCGGCCGGCCAGCCCGTCCGCGCGGGCGCGGCATCGAGTCCGCCTCATCCTCTTCTTCCTCGCCGAGGTCAGCCACGGCAGCACCACCAGTGCCACCGCCTTCCTCGTCGTCATCGTCCGCTTCCTCGGTGCTATCCCACAGGCTATCGCTTCGATCACTGGTGATCGCCCAGCCGTCTTCTTCGTCGTCATCGCCATCGTACGACGCACTCCCTCCGGTGCCGCCGCCGTATTCGAATTCTTCGGACTCGTCGTCCCGATCGGAGAAACTCATTCCTCCAGCCAACTCGTTACCGCGCGGCATGACCGACCTCCTGTAAGTGCCTGATGGTGAAAACATACGCAAACTTGTGCGCTGCACGCTGCAGGTGTCGTGCCCTGCACCGATTCTCGAATGCGCATGTACGTTCGTCGCTGAAGGTCGGAATACATCACTGGCAACGCGGCGTCAAGGTCGGAGGCAAGCTGGCCGATGTAACGGCGCTATCACTGCCACCGAATAATGGCGACCTGCAGGGTCGAACTTCCGTTTGCATGCGATCCGGGTTCAGACCCCACGCCCGAGGGAGGCCGGAATGGTCCACTCCAATCCGGGTCCAGACCCTACGCCCGAGGGAGGCCGGAAAATCCACTCCGCCAGATGATCGACCACCAGACCGGATCTCGGAGGTGACTTGCCGAGCATTCCCGGAATCATGGCTGTGGCAGTGGTGAACACAAGACCACCTGTAGTCAAGGAAACCTCGCGCTCTCTGTCGTCCCGCCGTGCGGCAATTTGATCGCCTGTGCCAGACTCAAGCTTCGTGCAGTTGCCCAGACGGCCAATCAGATTTCCCTATAATAGCGCTATAGTGTTCCTATTCTGGCGTTAAGCTGTGCACGAAATGACATTAGGGATTGGACGCCTTCGCAGCCGTTACCGCCTCGGCGATATCGGATCTGTGTCGCTGATATTCAGCGAGGTTGCTGGCCATTTCGGTGGACTGCGCCGCGAGCAGACGCCGCTCCAGAGACCGCACTTCGACACGGTCGCGCTCAATACGCGCTGTGGCAATCGCAAGTGAAAGCCCAAGCAAATGATTTGGATTTTTTGCGAGGATCGTGTCCGACTGTGCACGTGCCAGCTCGGTCAACCCGGTCACGATGCCGATGCGCCCCAGGTCATAGCGCTGATCCGCGTCGAGCGGATCAAGCATCTGAAAGGCGGCAATGGCCATCGGTGCGAAGAATCGAACGCTGTCTGTCTGTCCCGCTTCACTCAGCCGCATGATCCGATCAAAGAGGGATTCTGCCCGTTGACCCGGTGTGAGCTGGGAGATGTCCGGGGCACGCACGATTCCGTCGGGTGTGAGCGGAGCCGCGCTCACGGCCGCGTCCGTACTGGTTCGAGAGCCACGGAACTGCTGTCCAGCAACAAGGGCCGTGAGAGCGACGAGTGCGATGGCCGCGACCGCCCACGGCAGTGCGGAGTCGGCAGTCCTTCGCGGGGCACTTCCCCCAACCGCAGTGGCACCACACCGATGACAGAATCGGGCACCAGCGGAGAGCGACGTCGAGCACTCGGAGCACAGCACACCGCCAAGGGTGGCACCGCAGGCGGAGCAGAACCGGCCGGTCGCGCCGGCACCGCACGCGGGACAGGTGATTGTGGGGGTGGTCATGCGCGAAAGATAGCAGTGAGCAGCCCCGCAGAAGAGCGGGGCGTCTCCTGAAGTGGCCCGACTACCGGTTGTGCTTTCCGCTCTCCTGCGAAATTTTCTCGACCGTACGCTCGGCTTTTCCGTCATCCGCTTTCTTGACGATATCAGCCTGGGCGACAATGCCAACCAGAACGCCTCGCTCATCAACAATCGGGATCCGACGTACCTGCTCGCGGCCCATCATATCCATGATCTTGTCAACGGAATCGTCTTCACGGCACGTCTTCACCTCGCCGCTCATTGCCTCCTTGACCATGCACTTGGATGAATCGTGACCCTGCGCCACGCAGCGGATGGCAATATCGCGATCCGTGACGACCCCGACCAGCTTGTTCTTGCCCGTACCCTCGATCACCGGGAGGATGCCGACATCCTCCTCCTTCATCATCCGCGCCGCGTCCTGAATACGCGTCTCGGGGGTCACCGTGCGCGGGTTCTTCGACATGATGTCACGTGCCTTCATACTGCCTCCCCTCGTGTTGTGAGCCGTCGAAGGGGGCAAGGGATATGCCCGACGAGATTCAGCGACTCTCAGCGACTCGCTCACGAGCTGCCCTCTCGGGCAGCTCGTGATTTGCGCTGGCCACGGGACGCTCGATCGGCGGATCACACCGGGAAGAGCATCTCCCGATATTTCGGAAGCGGCCAGTACTCGTCGGCCACGACGAGCTCCAGCGCATCGCAGCATGCACGCACTGCCTTGAGTGTCGAGGCACCATCCGACGTCAACTGCTTCGCCTGCTTCTCCGGCTCTTCGTGCTTTTCTTCGACACTGGCGAGCGTTGTTGCCAGTTTTCTGGCAGCCTCCTGAAGCTGCTGCACCATCTCGCCAACGCGGTTCGCGACCTCCACTTGTGGAATGACCCTGATGCCACCGGCCTTTGCCTGCGCCGCGGATACGGAGAGATCGCTGAGATAATGAAACGCCGCTGGCAGAATCATGGTGTCGACCATCTGCTGGAGCGTGTGCATCTCAATGAGCAGGTCTTTCACGTAGCGCTCGATGCGAACGTGGACGCGCGACTCGAGCTCGGCCTTGTCGAGAATGCCCAGCTTGATCAGGACCGCCCGCGATTCCCGAGACAGGAGTTGCGCCAGCGCCTCAGGGGTTCCACGAAGGTTGGGGAGGCCACGCCGCTTCGCTTCCTGAACCCATTCCTCCGAGTAGTTATTGCCCTCGAAACGAATGGGCGCACTCAGCTTGAATGACTCGCGCACCACCTTGAGCACGGCGTCTTCCACCTTGCGCGTCGATTTCAACGCCTTCGCCAACTCAGTGGTGATCTCACCGATAGCCTCGGCCACCGTCGCGTTCACCAGCATTACCGGAAAGGCGATCGAGGCAGAGCCACCAACGGCACGGAACTCGAACTTCGCACCAGTGAAGGCAAAGGGGGATGTCCGGTTGCGATCAGTGTTGTCCTGCGCAATCTCGGGAAGCCTGGCGACACCGAGCTTGAGGAACTGATCGACAGCGCCCTTGGATGTCTTGCCGCCGGCGATGTTCTCGATGATGCGGGTCAGCATCTCGCCCATAAAGACCGATATGATCGCTGGAGGCGCTTCGTTGGCGCCGAGTCGGTGTTCGTTGCCGGACGAAGCGACGCCAGCGCGAAGCAACGCCCCATGGCGGTGGACCGCGCGCAGCACGGCCGCGAGAAACACGAGGAAGCGAACGTTCTGGTGCGGCGTCTTTCCGGGCTTGAGGAGGTTGTTGCCGTCGAGCTCGGGTGAATCGGATGCGATGGACATCGACCAGTTGCAGTGCTTGCCGGATCCGTTGATGCCCGCGAACGGCTTCTCGTGCACGATGGCCTGTAGACCGTGCCGCAGCGCCACCCGTCGCAGCGTCGCCATGACCAGCTGGTTATGGTCCACCGCGATGTCGGTCTCCTCGAAATATGGCGCCATCTCAAACTGGCTCGGCGCTACTTCATTGTGCCGCGTGGTGATCGGCACGCCGAGCTTGTACAGCTCGTGCTCCACTTCCGAGATGCATGCCTGCACACGTTCGGGGATTCCACCAAAGTAGTGATCCTCGAGCTGCTGCCCTCGCGGGGGCGGTGCCCCGACGAGCGTCCGTCCAGCCATGACGAGATCGGGCCGCAGGGCAAAGTGCACGCGGTCGATGAGGAAATACTCCTGCTCGGCACCCAGCGTGGTAAAGACCCGCTGCACGCCGCGGTCGCCGAGAAGCTCGAGCAGGGCAATGGCGCGTTCCGAAAGCACGTCGGAACTGCGGAGCAGAGGCGTCATCTCATCGAGCGCTTCTCCGTTGTAGCCAATGAATACCGAGGGAATGCAGAGCGTCCGCGCGCCGGTGGACTCGAGGATGAACACCGGGCTGGCAGGATTCCACGCGGTGTAGCCACGCGCTTCCCATGTGTTTCGCAAACCGCCCGATGGGAAGCTCGACGCGTCCGGCTCACTCTGAATGAGCTGTGCGCCGGTAAACGACTCCATCGGCTGACGATTGTCGTCGAACGAGAGAAAGGCGTCGTGTTTCTCTGCGGTCAGGCCGGTCTGCGGTTGAAACCAGTGCGTGAAGTGGGTGACGCCGCGGGATACTGCCCATTCCTTGATGACCTGCGCGACCGTGGGAGCGACTTCGGCATCCAGCTTTTTCCCGAGCCGGATCGAGGCGACCAGCTTCGAGTAGAGATCGCGGGGCAGCTTGTCGCGCATCTGCCGGGCGCCGAAGGTGTTGCACCCGAAGTACTCGGACGTGGGTGGGGGAGTATCCGTCGGGGACAAGCCGGGCGGGATCCGAACACCTCGGCCGGTGATCTCCTGGATGGCGGCTTTCCGGGGGCTTAGTGACTGCATTTGATAGGCATCGTAGGGTTAGTGGCATGGTAATGATCACCAAACAGTGCAATAATTGCAAGAATCGAGGCTTTATTGCGTCGTATGCTGGTTCAATATTACCATTTGCATTGTCTTTCGTGCACATTTTACACAACAGTCATGCTTTGCGTTCTTTGTGTTTCCGTTACTAGGCGTACCATGCCTTCTACCTCCATCCCCGTTCCGTGACCTCCAGATCGCTCACGCCGGACACGACCGGCGCAACGCGCGCTGACATTCTCGCGTTGGCTCGCAGTCTCAACGTCCGG
>JBKJRV010000005.1:0-2587 GCA_046593115.1 Gemmatimonadaceae bacterium | reverse complement strand
CACGAGCCGCCATGGAGTTCACTGACGGTATGAGGGTGGCTCTCGTCGACTTCCGCGCTCTCGCTACACTCGCCGTCTACCGTTCCACTGAGGAGTACCTTCCAGCGCTCGGTCCGGACCCTACGGATCCGGCGCTCGACGTGGATGCCGTCTGCGCCGCGTTCGCCAGGCGCAGTATCAGTGTGAAGCAGGCCCTTCTGGATCAGAAGATCCTTGCCGGGGTGGGGAATATCTATGCGGCGGAGGCATTGTGGCTCGCGAAAATCGACCCGCGGGTACTGGGCAAAGCGTTGGGGACGGCGCGTTGTCGGCGGCTGGTTGACGCCCTTCGCCGAGTGCTGGCGGCCGGGGATCGAGCGTCGTCTCGCTATCGGAGTGCGCCGAGTGGCCGGCTTCGGGTCTATGATAGAGAGGGGAAGCCGTGCCGCCGTTGCCGGGCTCTCATAAAACGAATTACTCAAGGAACCCGGTCAACCTACTTTTGCGAAGGTTGCCAGCTCCGGCGCTGATGGCCAGCGCTTTCGGGCCACCCCTGAACCGGCCCAGGGCCACGAGCCTCAGTCCCGCGGCTCATCGAGTGCTTCCAGCACGGCGCCCTTGATGTAACCCGTTTCCGGAATCGACAGAATCTCCGGATGATCGAGTGGCTGCCCCAGTACCTGTCGGAGCGCCACGCGCCGGCCACTATCCGCGGCCGCCGTGTGCAGCATGTCGAGAAAGAGCGCCTTCGTCAAATGAAAGCTGCAACTGGCCGTCAGCAGGAGGCCGCCGCGGCTCAGCAGCCGCATGGCGCGCAGGTTGATCTCGTTGTATCCACGAATCGCCGCCGGCAGCGCAGCCTTCGATTTCGCGAATGCCGGTGGGTCGAGCACGATGGTGTCGTACCGTTGTCTCCGACGCTCCGCGTCGCGAAGGAACTCGAAGGCATCGGCTTCGATGAACTCGATATTCGTGACCCCGTTCAGTGCCGCATTCTGCCGGCCCCGTGCAAGCGCTGCCTCCGATGCATCCAGCGCCACAACGCGGTCTGCTCCTCGTGCCAGATGTAACGCGAAAGATCCATGGTAGCTGAAGCAGTCCAGCGCCTGGCCTCTCGCAAGCCTGCCGGCGAGGTCGCGGTTGTCTCGCTGATCCAGAAACGCCCCGGTTTTCTGTCCCTCCCACGGGGCGGCCAGGTAGCGCACGCCATGCTCGACAATCTCGATGTGTTCAGGGACCTCGCCGGCCAGGACCCTCGTTTCCCGGGGCAGTCCCTCCTTCTCGCGAACGGCCGAGTCGTTCCGGGCAAGAATACCGGAGGGGTTCAACACGTCCTGTATGGCGCTGATCACCTCGCTGAGAGAGGCGTCGAGCCCCGCGCTAAGCACTTGCACCACCACCCACTGGTCATATCGGTCGCAGATGAGCGAAGGACACCCATCACCTTCCCCGTGCACGACCCGATACGCATTCGTCTCCAGCGCCAGCGGTCGGCGGCGTTCCGCGGCGGAGGCAATGCGTTCCCGCCACCACGACCCGTCAATGCGCCTCGCGACATCCCGGTCGAGCAATCGCAGGGAAATTTCCGAGCGCGGGCTCCAGAGCGCCCAGCCGAGCGGACGCCCGGATGCCTCACGTACGGCCACGACCCCCGCGCCGGTCGTCGGCCGGCTCACGACATCAGTGCGGTAAATCCAGGGGTGACCCCGCGTCCAGCGTCCCGCGCCTCGAGGCGATACCACCGCCGACGGCGAGGTCTCGAAGGTCCACGCCGGCGTCTTCATCTCCTCGCTCATTCCGCCCTCACGTTGCCCGCTTCTTGCCCTGTTCGAAGGTCATGAAGAAGAAAGAAGGAATGCTGCGCTCCATACCGGGTCTTGCCATGGGGGCCATTGGAAGCCTCTTCGCCGCGCGCGAGTTGACCACGCGGCGCTCTGCCGAACGTTTTGCCGCTGCCGCCTTCGAAACCCTGCTCGATGCCATCGACGCCAACGACCACGAAACCGGCGCCCACGTTCGGCGGGTGGCGGCGTATTCGCTCATTCTGGCGCACGCCGCCGACCTCGATGAACACCAGTGCCGTAGTGTCGAGCGCATCGCGCTGTTTCACGACATCGGCAAGATTCATTCGGCTATCTACGACATTGTCCACGATGACTCCACTCTGTCGCAAAGTGAATGGAGGCTCATCGCCACTCACCCGCAACGTGGCGCGGAAGTGCTCGAGCCCCTTGCCCGCTTCTACCCGGATCTTGGCGAAGGCGTTCTGAGTCACCATGAGCACTGGAACGGTCGCGGATACCCCCGTGGCCTTCGCGGGGACAAGATTCCCATTCAGGCCCGGATCGTCAGCATTGCCGATACCTACGATGCCATCACGCATTCCCGCCGGTATCGCTCCGGACGCAACGCCTCGGCGGCGGCGGAGATCATTCTGAAGGGCCGGGGCACCCAGTTTGATCCCGAGCTGGTAGATCTTTTTCTGCTGCCACCGGTTTTCGAGGAGATCACGACCGCGTTGCGAGAGCTGCATCGGTCGACGCACTTTGTGGGCAATCGCCGACATTGTGCTCGATTTCACCATGTCGGCGATTGCCCACAAAGTGCG
>JBKJRV010000433.1:0-3542 GCA_046593115.1 Gemmatimonadaceae bacterium | reverse complement strand
GCTGCAACGTGTCGATCTGGACGCGACGTACGGCATCGTGCTCTCGGATCCGAATTGGCACCCGGGGGTGATCGGCATCGTTGCCTCACGGCTCGTGGAGGATTCCCATCGGCCCGTCGTTCTGATTTCCGTGGCAGACGGCGTAGGCAAGGGCTCGGGCCGATCCATTTCGCCCTTTGATCTCCACGCCGGCCTGGCGGCGTGTCGTGATCTGCTCCTGCGCTTCGGAGGTCACCGCGCGGCGGCTGGCGTCACGGTCCGGGAAGACATGATCCCCGAATTCGCGAAGCGCTTCAACGAGGTCGCGCGCGAACGGTTGAGCGCCGAGGATCTCGTGCGTGAAGTGCGCATCGATCTGGAGCTCGGGCTCGCGTCGGCCAGCCGCGACTTCGAAGCGCTCATTCGCCACTTCGAGCCATTCGGCATCGGCAACGGATCCCCCGTCTTTCTCACGCGCGGGGTCGGCCTGTTGGGCAAACCGAAGGTAGTCGGGCCAGGGCATCTGAAGCTGAGGCTGGCGGCGGATGGGGTAACGCTCGATGCCATTGGCTACGGCATGGGCTCGCGGATTGCCGAATGCGAGGACTGCACATCGTTCGACGTCGCCTTCCGCCTGGAGCACGACGAATGGAATGGGGTGAAGACGCTGCAGGCGAAGATCGCCGACATGCGTCCGCACGGCGCGGAGCCCGATTGAGAATCATTGGTGGCCGGTGGCGCGGGAAGCAGATTGCGGCGCCGCCAGGCAGCCGCGTGCGCCCCACCTCCGACAAGGTTCGCGAGGCGTGGATGAGCATGGTGCACAAGTACGTGCTCGATGCGCACGTCCTGGATCTCTTTGCCGGCTCAGGCGCACTGGGACTCGAAGCGTTGTCCCGCGGCGCAAAGGCCGTGGATTTCATCGAATCGGACCGCATCAGCCTCACCGGTCTCGAACGAAATATCTCCGAATTGGGCGCAGTACAGTCGGCCAGGGTGCACCGCGCTGACGCCCTGAAGTTCCTGGATGGTCTCACCGCCAACCGGTATGATCTCGCGTTTGCGGACCCCCCATACCGGCAGGGTCTCGCCCGCCAGGTGGTCGAAAGGTGGATGGCCTGTCGCTTCTCGGCCGTGATTGGCGTCGAGCACGAATCGGACGAGCGCATGCCCGCGGGTGGCGAAACTCGGCGCTATGGCGCAACGTCGATCACGCTGTTCGGGGAGCGCTTTTCTGCCGCGGCCAGTGAACGTCCCGAATAACCGTCCGCTTCCTCGACTTCGCTGAGACATCAGATGCCCCGTGTCGCCATCTACGCCGGCAGCTTCGATCCCATCACTCGGGGTCATGAAGATCTCATTCGACGCAGCCTGGAGTTCGTCGATCGACTGGTCGTTGCCGTCGCAACCAACACCGGCAAGCAGCCGCTTTTCACCCTGGAAGAGCGCGCCGCCTTCATTCGCACCGCCTCCGGCGACGATCCGCGCGTGGAGGTGAAGCAGTTCACGGGATTGCTGGTGGACTTTGCCAAGAGCGAAGGCGCGCGACTCATCATTCGCGGCCTGCGGGCCGTCAGCGACTTCGAGTACGAGTATCAGATGGCGTTGATGAACCGGCATCTGTCTCACGACCTCGAGACGGTGTTCATGGTTCCGTCGCTCGATACGACGTACATCAGCTCCAGTCTCGTCCGAGAGGTCTCGCGTTTTCGCGGCGACGTCACCGGCCTGGTGCATCCAGGCGTCGCGGCCGCGCTCACGAGGAAGTTCGCCGCGACCGAGGCGTCGCGCTGATCGATTCCGCGGTGACCCCACTGGATTTCATTGCCGGCGTGCGAGCGCGAGCCACTGCTCGGCGCGCCCGCATCGTCTTTCCTGAAACCGCCGACCCGCGGACGCTCGAGGCCATCGCGGCGCTCCATCGCGGGGGCATTGTGGAGCCGGTGGCAGTCCTCGATCCCCGGCATCCGGAAACGCACGACAGTGTCCGTGCGCTCGGCGTCGAGTACATCGATGTCGCCCAGGACCCCGGGCTCGTGACCGCGGTCGGTGCGGCGCTGCGTGCCCGCGGAAAGCGGGGTGTCACCGCGGAGCGGGCCGAGCGTCTCCAGAGTGATCCACTCTATATCGCGGATGCTCATGTCGCCCTGGGCCGCGTTGACGGGTGCGTTGCCGGCGCGGTGAACACCACTGGCGATGTTCTGCGCGCGGCGCTGTGGCTGGTAGGTGCTGCCGCTGGCGTTCGCACTATCTCCAGCTCCTTCTACATGGTCGTAAGTGATTTCCGCGGAGCGGGCGCGGAGGTGCTCACGTTTACCGACTGCGCGGTCGTTCCGACGCCGAACGCGGAGCAACTGGCCGATATTGCCGTGGCCGCGGCCGAGGATCGGTGGCGCATCGTCGGTGATGAGCCCAGGGTGGCGATGCTGTCGTTCAGCACGCGTGGGAGCGCTACGGGCCCGGCTGTCGAGCTCGTGAAACGCGCCTGCGCACTCGTGCGTGAGCGAGCGCCCACGCTGGCGGTGGATGGAGAATTGCAAGGTGACGCCGCGCTTATCGACGCGGTGGCAACTCGGAAAGCGCCGGGCAGCATTGTCGGTGGAAAGGCGAACGTGCTGGTGTTCCCATCCCTCGACGCAGGCAATATTGCATACAAGCTGGTTCAGCGCCTTGCCGGCGCGTCCGCGATAGGTCCGGTGTTGCAGGGGCTGGACCGGCCCTGCAACGATCTCTCGCGCGGCGCCGTCGTCGAGGACATTATTAATGTGGCGGCGATCACCGCATTACAGTCGGTGCGCACGCCCTCACTCGCACGTAGCGGAGCCCAGGTGGAGAACGAATCATGAGCTTCTCGATCCAGAAGCAGGGAGAGATCGTCGTGGTGGAAGTCGAAGGCCAACTCATTGTCGGCAATCGACAGGAGCTGAAGCAGAAGGTGCTCGATGAGCTGGAGCAGGGGGAAAAGAAATTTTTGATCGATTTCAGCCAGACGGGATACATCGACAGCTCCGGACTCGGAGTGCTGGTGTCGCTGTCGAAGAAGATTCGGGAACAGGGTGGCGAGCTGCGGCTCGCGAACCTCAACGACGATCTGAAGACGCTGTTCGAGCTCACGAAGCTGGACACTTTGTTTCAGATCGCGGATACCCGGGAACGCGCGCTTGAGAGCTTCTAGCGCCACGCGAGCCTGAGGTGCCCGCGCCCCGAGAATCTGGAGACGCATCGCCGAAGATGCGCCGGTCCAATCCGGCGGTGCGCACAGTCGGCCCGGCCCTGCGGGTCGCTATCGAAGTCGACATGCCGAGTGACATCAGCTACATCGAGCGCGTGGTGTCGATGGTCACGCGGCAGTGCCAGGATCAATGTTTCGCGCCGCAGTTGTGTTCGCTCAATGTCCCCGTTGCTCTGAGCGAGGCGTTGTCGAATGCCATCCTGCGCGGCAACGGGGAGGATCCCGACAAGCATGTGCGTGTCAGCGTCAAGCTGGATGGCCAACAGCTCAGCCTTGAGATAGCGGATGAGGGACTGGGGTGCGACATGGACGACTCGATGTCGGATCCGTC
>JBKJRV010000435.1:0-5139 GCA_046593115.1 Gemmatimonadaceae bacterium | reverse complement strand
TGGGCGCTGCGCAAGGCGGCGTTGTGGGACGAGGTCAAGACCAAGCTCAGCCAGAGCGGCCCGGGCCTGTCGGGCGGCCAGCAGCAACGCCTGTGCATTGCGCGCGCGCTGTCCTGCGATCCCGATGTGCTCCTGCTCGATGAGCCAACGGCTTCGCTCGACCCGGTCAGCACCCAGAAGGTCGAAGAGCTGGTGTACGAGCTGCGGAAGGATATTCCGGTCGTGATCGTCACGCACAACATGCAGCAGGCCGCCCGAGTGTCGGACCGCACCGCCTTCCTCCTCGGTGGAGAACTGGTGGAGCTGTCGCCTACGTCGACCCTGTTCACGACACCCGTCGATCCCCGCACCGAAGCGTACATCACCGGACGCTTCGGATGAGCGCGCTTCGCGGCACAACGCCGGCAGTGCCCGCAACGGCGTCAACGCATCCGGGCTCGATCATCGCGAAGGATTTTTCATTCTGGTACGGACCGAAGCAGGCCCTCTTCGACGTCTCGCTGCAGATACCACCCCGTGCCGTCACCGCGCTGATCGGGCCGTCCGGATGCGGCAAGTCCACGTTCCTTCGCTCCATCAACCGGCTCAACGATCTCATCGCCGGCAAGCGCCACGAGGGCCAGATCCTTCTGGATGGCGGGGACGTCAACGCGCGGAACGTGGACGTCGTGGCGCTCCGGCAGCGCGTCGGCATGGTGTTTCAGCGCTGGAATCCGTTTCCGCGCTCCATCTACGACAACGTGGCGTACGGTCCGCGCATCAACGGCGTCCACTCGACCTCCGACATTGACGAGATCGTCGAGTCATCGCTGCGTCGGGCGGCGCTCTGGGACGAGGTGAAAGATCGGTTGCGGGCCAGCGCGCTCGGCCTGTCGGGTGGCCAGCAGCAGCGGTTGTGCATCGCCCGGGCGCTCGCCAACGAGCCAGCGGTGCTGTTGCTCGACGAGCCCGCCAGCGCGCTCGACCCCACCGCCACGCAGAAGATCGAGGAGCTGCTGTACGAGCTGAAGGCTGAGCTCACCATCGTCATCGTCACGCATAACATGCAACAGGCGGCTCGCGTGTCCGACTTTACCGCTTTCTTTTATGTTGGACGTCTTGTCGAGGTCGATGCGACCGAGCGACTATTCACCAGGCCACGGGAAGAGCGCACCGAAGCCTACATCACCGGGAGATTCGGATGACGCCTCAGGACTCTGGCGGAGGGTATCGCCACTTTCACGAGCAGCTCGACACGCTGAAGCAGCGCCTGCTCGACATGTCGGAGCGCGCGGAAGAGCTGATCGACCTCTCCGTTGACGCGTTGCTCTCGCGCGATCCGGACAAGGCTGAAGCTGTCCTCGATGGCGACGGCGAGATCGATGCGATCGAGCTCGAAGTCGAGCAGCTTGCCATCTCGCTACTCGCCCTGCAGCAGCCGATGGCGCGCGATCTACGGTTCATCATCTCGTCAATCAAGGTGTCCAACGACCTCGAACGGGTCGGCGACCACGCGGTGAACATCGCGCAGTGCGCCATGAGGCTCATCGACAATCGATCGAGCGTGACGGTCGACCCCGAGATCGAGGATATGGCGCGCCGCTCGCGACAGATGCTCGGCGACTCGCTGGATGCCTTCATTCGCGCCGACGGCGCACTCGGTCGTGCGGTCTGTGCCGCCGATGATCAGGTCGATGCGCTGCACAATTCGGTGTTTCGTATCCTGCTGACGCACATGATGGCCGATGCGAAGACGATTACCCCGTCGCTGGAGCTGCTGCTCGTGAGCCGCAACCTGGAGCGCGTGGCCGACCTGGCGACGAACATCGGTGAGGACGCGGTCTACCTCGCTGAAGGCAAGCAGATCAAGCATCACTTCGAGCGGCGCGAGGCGGCAACGAAGTCGTGAGCGCTCCAACACCCCGCAGCCTGCAGATTGTCGGTCGGGAATCGCCCGCGCCCGTCCCGGGCACGAAGCGTCTCGCCGCCATCGACATCGGATCCAACTCCATCCGGCAGATCGTCGCCGATGTCTCGGATAGTGGGGAGATTCGGGTCGTTGACGAAATGAAGGCGGCGCCACGGCTGGGAACCGGATTGAGCGATACCGGTGGACTCGACCCGCAATCGATGGATCTTGCGGTGGATGCGCTATCACGCATGGCCACCCTTGCCCGTCAGCTGGGAGCCGCGCGCATCGAAGCGGTGGCGACGAGCGCCGTTCGCGACGCCAACAACGGGCCGCTGTTCCTGGCGCGTGTCAAGCGCGAGACCGGTCTCCAGGTGAAGCTCCTCCGCGGTGAAGACGAAGCGCGCCTCAGCTTCCGGAGCGCGCTCGCGCACTTTGACCTTGGCGCCGGGCGGGCGGTCGTCATGGATATTGGCGGTGGGTCGCTCGAGCTGGCGTTGAGCGCCGATGGGATCGTCGAGCGCCTCATCTCCCTGCCGCTGGGAGCCATCCGGCTCACCGAACGTTTCCTCTCGCCGATGCCCAGGCGGAAGGAACTGGTGAAAATGCGCCGCCACATCCGCGAGTCACTGCGCGGCCAGTTTCCCATGAGGGACTGGCGGGGCGCGCAGGTGATCGGCTCCGGCGGCACCTTCACGAATCTGGCCGGGATGTATCTCGCCCGACAGGGAATGCTCACCGCCAAGACAGTCCACGGCAGCGAGATTCCGCGCATCGAGCTCGAGCATCTGTTCGACCTGTTGCAGGAGCTGACCCCCGACGAGCGCCGCAGCGTCCCCGGACTGAACCCCGAGCGGGCCGACATCATTCTCGCCGGCCTCGCCGTCGCGGCCGAGGTGGTCGCGCGAGTGGATGCCCGGGAAGTCGTAGCGTCACGCTATGGCATCCGGGAGGGACTGCTCCTCGAGACGGCGCGCATCGCGCCGACCATCGCCGATCCGGGCGAAGCGCGAGAGCGGTCAGTTCGTGAATTCGCGGAGCGATGCCATTTCGAGGCGCCGCATGCGACCCATGTGCAGCGGCTGGCGCTTCAGCTCTTCGACACGATTGGCGGCCGTCTGGGCTGTGAGCCGGGTGATCGCGACATCCTCGCGGACGCCGCGCTGCTGCACGACATCGGGTATCACATCAGCTACGACAAGCACCACAAGCATTCCTACCATCTGATTCTGCACGCCGATTTTCTCGGGATGTCGCCCACGGAGCAGGTCGCCCTGGCAAACATTGCCCGGTACCACCGCGGCGCTCCTCCGAGGAAAAAGCATCGCAATTACGGGATGCTCGATCAGGCCATCCGCGATCGCATCAAGCGCCTGTCAGCGATTCTGCGTGTTGCCGACGGTTTCGACCGTGGGCACATCGGGGCGGTCGACCGTATCAAGGTGCGCTGGATGCAGCGCGCCGTCAGGCTTACCCCGGTACCCCATCCAAAGGCGACGTCGATTCGGCTGGAGCTCTGGAGTGCGAGCCGCAAGTCGGATCTGCTCGCCGAGCTCGCTGGCGTGCCTGTTGAAGTCATCACTCCGGACGGGAAAGTGGTCGAGGATCGGGACGCGAGCAGCGGCTCGGAATAGCAGCTCCGGGGCCACCGTTCGGCGGCCCCGGACCGCGTCGGTCTGCTACTGCTCCATCCCGATCATCGCCCGCTACCGCTGAGTGCCCCGCTTCCCCCAGGTCGGCGGCGGTGGCTCGGTCTTCATCCGGTCAACGGGCTTGTCCTTCAACGCCTGCAGCGCTACCTGCACCGCGCGCTCCAGCTGCGGATCGCGGCCCGCGATCACGTCCTTCGGGAAGTTCTCGATATCGATGTCGGGGGCGACTCCTTCATTTTCAACCGCCCACTTGCCGTCACGCGTGAAGAATCCCCCACGCGGGGCGATCATGGAGCCGCCATCGATAAACAGAGGCGTGTCCGCGGTGTGCACGAGCCCTCCCCACGTCCGCTTGCCCACCAGCGGTCCGATCTTTCGCCGGTGGAACATGTACGGCATGAGATCGCCACCCGACCCCGCCATCTCGTTGATGATCATCACCTTCGGCCCCCAGATGCCCGCCGATGGACTGGTGAACGGATAGCGATCGCCCACGGCACTGTTGAAGTAGCCGTCGAAGTCGCGCTGGAGAATGTCGATGATGTAGTCGGCAGCCGAGCCACCGCCGTTGTAGCGCTCATCGATGATGGCGCCCTGCCGGTCCTGCTGCGCGAAATAATAGCGGTTGAAGCTCGTGTAGCCGCCCTGTCCCGTGTTCGGCACGTGCACGTACGCCAGCCGTCCATTCGACAGCGAATCGACGATGCGCCGATTCTTCTCCACCCACGCGCGCGCGCGCAGACCCTGTTCGCTGGCCACCGGGATGACGGTCTCGCGCCGGGCGCCTTCGACGACCGGTCGTGAGTTGATGGTCAGCACGGTCTGACGGTTCACCGTCCCATCCAGCAGCCGATAGATATCATCGGGCGCCCTCAGCTCGATGCCATCCACCGCCAGGATGTAGTCGCCCACCTTCGCGGTGATCCCCGGGCCGGCCAGCGGCGCACGCAGCTCCGGATTCCAGCTCTCGGCGTCGTAGATCCGCGTGATGCGATAGCGACCGTTCTCGACGGCGAAATCGGCGCCGAGCAATCCCGCGACGGACTGGGGCACCTCGGGCATGTCACCACCACGCACATAGGAATGACCGATCGCGGTTTCGGCGCCCATCTCATCCAGCAGGTAGTTCAGGTCGGCACGGTGCGCAACGTGGGGCAGCATGGCACCGTACTCCTGCTTCATCTTCGGCCAGTCAGACCCGTGCATGTTCTTGACGTAGAAATAGTCACGCTGATTGCGCCACCCTTCATTGAAGATCTGCGCGAACTCAGCCTTCGGGTCCACGAGCATGCGCAGCGTTGCGTTGAGCCGGCCCTGAGTCGCCGACGGCGCCATCTTGTCGGCATCCACGAGGAAGAGCGCGCTCTGAGCGCCCGGGGTGCGATACAGCACCTTCATCCCGTTGGCGCTGACGACGAATTGTGCGACTCCGGACACAAAGGGAATCGCCTTGCGATCGCTGAGCTGAAAGCGGTGGAGCGTGCCGCCAGTGGCGCCCGGCGCCGGCGCCGTTCCTCCCTGCGCGAGGTTCTCGATCATGAACACCGTGCCGGGTTCACCCGCGCGCAGCTGTCCGTAGTCGCGCAACGCCAGGTTCGC
>JBKJRV010000397.1:0-5377 GCA_046593115.1 Gemmatimonadaceae bacterium | reverse complement strand
TCGATGAGCGACAGAATCGCCATGGGCGCATCGAGCGCAGTGGCGGCCAGCCGCGTTACGCGCTCCGACGTCTCGTCGACGTGCTTTCCGATGAGACGTCGGAGCGCGTAACGCGGCTGGCCGCCACTGCGCTCGATGCGCCCATGGCGATTCTGTCGCTCATCGATCATGACCGTCAGGTGCTGCGCAAAGTCATCGGCTGGCCGGCGAAACTCGCCGCGCGCCGAGTGCTCCCGCTGACGTTCGGCGCATGGGGCCAGTCGACCCCGGCAGGCGAGCCCCTGGTGATCAACCGGATCGCGGACGATCAGCTGCTGCGAAAGAATCCCGCGGTCAGCGAGCTCGGGGCTGCTGCCTACGCCGGCGTCTCGCTCTTCACCCGGAAGGGAGTCCACGTCGGTACACTGTGTGTGCTCGACAAGAAGCCCCGCGAGTGGACCGCGCAGGACGGCCGTCTGCTCGCGTTGCTCGCGACGCAGGTGTTGACCGAGCTCGAGTTACGGCGGGAGCTCGTCCAGCGCGAGCAGGTGGAGGGTCGCCTGCTCCACAACACGCTGCACGACCCGCTGACGGGACTCCCCAACCGGACGCTGTTCTCGGAACGTCTGGGGCACGCCATCACCCGGGGTAAGCGCAAACCGCAGTTCCATTACGCGGTGCTGTTCATCGACGTCGATCGCTTCAAGCTGGTCAATGACAGCCTCGGTCACCATTCCGGCGATCAACTGCTGATCGCGGTCGCGAAACGTCTCACGCAGGCCCTCCGCGAACTCGACACTGTCGCCCGGCTCGGCGGCGATGAGTTTGCCATCCTGCTGGAAGATCTGGCCGAGCTGCGGGACGCGGGCCGGGTGGCGGAGCGTATCCAGAAGGACATTGCGCGCGCCTTCACCATCGGCGCGCACGAAATTTTTTCGTCGGTCAGCATTGGGATCGTGCTCAGCTCGTCGGCACATGACTCGCCAGAGCTGCTCCTGCGCAGCGCGGACATGGCCATGTATCGAGCCAAGGATGCCGGACGCTCACGCTACGAAATGTTCGACCGCGAAATGCACACCGAAGCGCTGGTCCGGCTACAGAGCGAGACCGACCTCCGATATGCCGTCGAGCGCAGGGAGTTCGTGCTCCATTATCAGCCGGTGATCTCGCTGCTCAATGGGCGCTACGCCGGCGTCGAAGCGCTCGTACGCTGGAACCACCCCACGCGCGGTCGCGTCCCCCCGGTGGATTTTATTCCGATCGCCGAGGAGATGGGCCTCATCATCCCCATTGGACAGTGGGTCCTGGAAGAAGCCATTCGGCAGGTGCGCGAATGGCAGCTCATGCCAGGCGGCGATCCCGAGTTGACGGTCGGTGTCAACGTATCCGCGAAGCAGTTCAAACAGGCCAGCCTGCTGAAGAACATTGCCGGCGCCCTCGAAACCACGGGATTCCCGCCACACCTTCTCAAGCTGGAGATGACGGAAAGCGTCCTGATCGATAACACCGACTCCGCCAATCAGACGCTTGGTGAGCTCAAGGCGCTCGGCGTCCAGATCCACATGGACGATTTCGGCACCGGGTATTCCTCACTGAGCTACATCCACAAGCTGCCCATTGACGCGATGAAGATCGATCGCAGCTTCGTGAGCCGGATGGACACCGACATCCGGCAGATGCAGCTGGTGCAGACCGTCCTGCTGCTCGCCGCCAACCTTGGTGTGCAGACAGTGGGTGAGGGAGTGGAGAACGCGGCGCAGCTCGAAGGATTGCGCAAGCTCGCGTGCAACTATGGGCAGGGTTATCTCTTCTCCAAGCCGCTGGAGCCCGACGTCTTCGTCAAACTGCTGGCGACGAATCCGCGCTGGTAGATCGGTACTGCCGCAGACCATTCATCGCCGGATCGGGTACATGCGTCTCTTCGTCGCGCTGTTGTCTGTCGCCACCGCCGCTCTGCCGATCGCTGCACAGAAAAACCCGGCTACCGCGGCTCGGCGCGGGATGACCTTTGACGACGTGATGGCGCGAAAGGCCGTCTCCGATCCGCAAATTTCGCCCGATGGCAAGTGGGTTGTGTACGTCGTCACGACGGCCGATACGACGGAGAACGTCGCCGACGGGGACCTGTGGATTGTTGGGGCGGGTGTGGGGATGCCGGCTCGCTTAACCACCAGCAAGAAGGCGGATACACAGCCGCGCTGGTCATCGGACGGGAAGCGGATTGCGTTTCTCTCCACGCGTGACGGGGACAAGGCGCAGATCTTTGTCATCCCACCTTTCGGAGGCGAGGCGGAGAAGCTCACCGACTCCAAGTCCGCGGTGCGCTCCTTCCAGTGGTCCCCCGATGGCCGGCGTATTGCCTTCGTGGCCGATCAGGTGCCAACTCCGGACGAGGACAAACGCACCAAGGACAAGGATGACGCGCTGGTCATCGATCAGAACTTCAAGTTCTCGCGGCTGTGGTCCATCGACGTCGCGACGAAGAAAGCCACGGAGCTGGTCAAGCTCGAGCGTGTGGCTGGCGACCCACAGTGGTCTCCCGATGGTGCCACGATCGCCTTCGTGAGCACGCCGACGCCGAAAGCCGATGATGGCAGCATGTCTGACATCTGGGTGGTCTCCGCCACCGGAGGCGCTCCGCGTCGTCTCACGAACAACGAAGGTCCGGATTTCGCGCCGCGGTGGTCTCCCGATGGCCGAAGTCTGGCCTTCCTCACGCGCGATACCACGTACGGTGTGCTGGGACAGTCGCGGCTGGCGTCGATGCCCTCGACGGGAGGCCCGGCGCGCATGCTGGCTGCCCGATTCGAGTACCAGGCCGGTGCTCCGGTCTGGTCGCTGGACGGCCGCACGGTGTTCTTCTCTGCTTCCGTGCGCACCACGACGCAGCTGTTCGCGGTGCCTGCCGTGGGCGGTGAGGCGCGTCAACTGACGAAAGTGCGTGGCTCGTTCGCAGGGGCGACCTTCTCGCGTGACGGCGCGATTGCCGCCTTCGCCGGGAGCGACCTGAAATCACCGGCCGAGGTCTTTGTGGCAGCTACGGCGAGCGCCAGCGCGCCGGTTCGACGCTCAGATCACAACGCAGAGCTTCGCGATCTGGCGATCGCCGACGGCGAAGTGATTCGATGGAAGAGCCGCGACGGTATGGAGATCGAAGGCCTTCTTCTCTATCCCATCGGCTATCAGCGTGGCAAGCGCTATCCAACCATTGCCCTCATCCATGGCGGGCCGGCCGGCGTCTGGACCGAGACATTCGGCGCGGGGTGGAATAATTTCGGACAGGTCTGGGCTGCGCGCGGCTGGGCGGTGTTCTATCCGAACGTGCGAGGCTCATCCTCGTATGGAGAGAAATTCCTGCTGTCCAATGTCAAGGATTGGGGCCGGGGCGACTACAACGACATCCAGAGTGGACTCGATACCCTGATTGCGCGGGGCATCGCCGACTCGACGAGGCTCGCGCAGAGCGGGTGGAGCTACGGCGGCTACATGACGGCGTGGACGGTGACGCAGACGAGCCGCTTCAAGGCCGCAATGATTGGCGCCGGGCTCACCAACATGTTCTCGATGTACTCAACGAACGATCTGCAGCGGGTGATCGAAGGCTACTTTGGTGATCAGCCGTGGAACGACACCGAGGCCTATGCTCGTGCCTCCGCCATGACATTCATCAAGAAGGCGCGCACCCCGACGCTGATCCAGCATGGGGCTGCCGACATGAGAGTGCCGGTGAGCCAGGCGTACGAGATGTACATGGGGCTGCGGAAAAACAACGTGCCCGCGGAGCTGGTGATCTACCCGCGCGAGCCCCATGGCTTGCAGGAACCGAGGCACCAGCGAGACAAGATGCGGCGCGAGTACGCGTGGATGGCGAAATACGTTCTCGGCCAGGACTCGACCGCCACCACCACGTCGGCTCAGCCCCTGCTGCCCTGACCTCCGGTACTCGGGCGTAGCGACCGCCCTGGATACAATTCACTGAGGCTCAGCACCGACGCTCCGTGGAGCGCCGGGCAAGCGTCTCACTCGCTGCTAGAACTCGCGGCGGGGAGGATGTAGCGGCTTCGGCTTGATGCGCTCTTCCTCGGGCGTGTCGTACTCGTCGTCGAGATCGACGAGATCATCGTCCAGGTCGTCGTCGAAGTCGTCGTCATCGTCATCGTCGTCATCGTCGTCGTCGTCGAGATCGTCGCCATCGAGATCGTCTGCGACATCCGCATCAGCGTCGTCGATCAGATCGTCGTCATCGTCGTCATCGTCGTCATCGTCGTCGTCGAGATCATCATCGTCATCGAGGTCGTCGTCGAGATCGTCGTCGTCGAAATCCTCATCGGGCTCGAGCTTATCTTCATCCCCCGCCGCCATCAGGAACGACTGAGCGGGCTGTACTTCCGGCCACGACGACGGGCCGAACATGCGCGACATAACCTGACTCCTGAATTGAGAAAACATCGATTCGCTTCACGGTATACTAACCGCCCCGTCGCCGCTTGTCAGCAAGGGGCGAAGGCAAGCCATCGAGAAGGCCCCAATGCCGCCGAGGGACAGGTCTCGTTGCCACCCAATAATGCGCTGGGTCCGCGAGGCCGTACCGGCCACGGAGCATGCATCGGACGGCGAGTGACCCGATTCAACGGAAACGCCGGATTCAACGGATTGGTCCGAGCGCGAATGACTCAGGAATGAGCTTCGACGTTTACCTGCCGTTGATCAGAGCATCCTGCCAGGCGCGACATGGAAGCTCTGCTGGTGCAGGAGCGATCCGCTTACATGCGCTGTTCCTCCGTTGAATCCGGTCACTCGCGGTTCAGCTTTTTTGGGTCAAGCCCGCGCCCGCTCCTTTTTCGCATCGCGCGTCATCTTCTTGCGGTCATTGGCACTCAGGAAGCGCTTCCGCAGGCGGATCGATTCCGGTGTCACCTCGATCAGCTCGTCGTCCTCGATGTATTCCAGCGCGGCTTCGAGCGTGAGGTCGCGCGGGGGCTCGAGCTGAATGTTCTCATCGCTCGATTTGCTCCGCATGTTGGTGAGCTTCTTCTCACGCGTCGGATTGACATCCATGTCGCCGGGCCGCGCATTCTCGCCGACGATCATGCCTTCGTACACCGGCGAGCCGGGACCCACAAAGAGCGTCGAGCGCTCCGCCAGATTGGCCAGCGCGAAGGCCACGATCACGCCGCCCTCCATGGACACGAGCGTTCCGCGTGAGCGGCCGGCGAGCGGCCCTGCCCAATGACCATAGTCCAGAAAGCGGTGGTGCATGATGCCGTTGCCGCGCGTATCCGTTAAAAACTCCGACCGGTAGCCAAACAGCCCGCGCGCCGGTATGCGATACAACAGCCGCACCAGCCCCTGGCCCGGGTTCTTCATCTCGATCATCTCGGCGCGACGAGGACCGAGC
>JBKJRV010000443.1:0-3569 GCA_046593115.1 Gemmatimonadaceae bacterium | reverse complement strand
AACGTTGGCCCGTCTGCCAAAAGGCATGATTCACCTTCGATGCAGAAGCAGCGTGGGCCGCATCTATGAGCTGCGGCGCACGCCCAGTTTATTTCCGATTGCCCCGCATCACTGAATGCACATCGGCGCCGCACTGTCGACGATCACAGTGACGGTCTCCGATGATCTTTGAATGCCCTGACTGTCGGTGACGGTCAGTTGCAGCCAGAAGTTGCTCTTCCCGTCGTCGGTGACCAACCACGGGTCATTCAGGCCGATCACATATCCGTTCTGAACCCATCGATATCGATACGGCGGCGTGCCAAAATCGACGCGCGCCTGGTAGGTACAGTTTCCATAGGGACGGATCGTCTGCTCGCCGAGTATCCCAACTTCCGGCGCAGAGACTACGACAGGGTCGGTGACGAAGGCGAAGTCTGCGAGCACTGTCGGATATGGTGCGACATAATCGCCCCAGGTACTCGACTGCCAGCCGTTGAATCGCTTCGGCCGCTGTTTCCAGGCGAGGTTTCCATAAGCGTCGATGTACGACGCCCACTCCATGTCCCGCGTCCAGAACTTCTCGATTTTCGAGGTGTCAGCGAGCAGAGTGTCCCAGGCCGCCCGCGCCCATCGGGGCTTGGTCGCATCAGTTGTGCGATACGAATTGCTCCCAATGTTCTGCCAGGAATACAGCACTGGATATCGCGTTTCCTGATTGGCTGCCTCACACGTGTCACTCCAGAGCGGCTCGTATCCACCACCGTTGCATGCGGCCTTCGAGCGATAATGCGCGTGTTTACCGATGGCGACCCAGATATGTGGCGCGCCCTGAATCCTGCCATCGTGCCATCCCGCAATGTCAGCAGGCTGCCACCACTGACAGTCTGGATCGGTCTCAAAGCCGAACTGCACCGCATAGCAGTGAGAGGAGAGGAAGATTCTCTTGGTTACCCAATGCGCACTCGCTGTGTTGTAGTTGATTTCGTGAATCATGAACTCCGCGTCACCACTGTGCGGACCTCCGGG
The DNA here is from genome assembly GCA_046593115.1 of Gemmatimonadaceae bacterium. Lineage (GTDB taxonomy): Bacteria > Gemmatimonadota > Gemmatimonadetes > Gemmatimonadales > Gemmatimonadaceae > JBKJRV01. Next base: position 2,561 of record JBKJRV010000443.1, on the reverse strand, counting down.
AGATCCGCAGTCTCGATAGTAGGCTGGAAGCCAAGCGATGCGAATACGATCTTCACCGTAGATCCGAAGGCGCGTCACCGCGTAGTAGTACTCGCCCCCGGGCCGGTTATAGGCACCGTCAGATGAACAGTCATGCCCGAAGGAAAGGACGGGCGCGAATATTTGAGCAAGTCGCGTTTCGCAGTAGTCCCACACGCCATCGGCGTCGAGATCGGGCCCTTCTCTGAAGCAGGATTCGAGCGAATAGGTGTTGGTGTACAGACCGATTGCAGTGGGCGACGGATCTACTGGTGGCGGATAACCGGGGCATTGCTGAAGAGCCGGCCGACATGCGGCAGGTAAGGCGAGATTCGGTGCCCTGCCCTCCTTCACTGCGGTTGGTTCCCGGCAGGTGGTCGACACGAGAGCCAACGCTACTACGAGGATCGCCTGCTCGGCTCGGCGACGAACCTCAGTAGCAGGTAACCTCCACGTTCCTCCTAATTTTCCACGCATGTGAAGCCCTCCAGCTCAAGGAAATGACATTCACAGCGGCGTCGCCAGGCTCGTCGCCGAAAAAAGACGCAAAAACATCTCCAAGCAGCCTCGGAGCCAATGATTTCATAACCGAAGCTAGCCCGGGAGACCCGAAGCAACCCGAGTCGTCGGCGCTCGGCGCTTCCCCCACTCGCCCTCCCCTCACTGTTCCAAGACGATTACCGAACTCGTAGTAATTGAAGTAGCTGATCCTGCCCTGTCGATCGCGCCCAAGGCGCCCTTCGCCGTCGAAGTGGCTGGCGACGAATGTGCCCTCGCGTAGCGACGCGAGGACATTGCGCTGACTTCCGGCATAGCTGACGAGCGCGTCGTCTTCCCGCGCGACGCGCACCGAGTGCGCCGGTCGCTAATCGAAGCGGAAGTTGCCGACGTACTCGTCGTAAAGCCCGAGTCGCACGCGGTCGAGCAGCGACCGGGAAGGCCGCACGCGCACGAAGTCGTGACGAACGAACGGCGGGAGCACCCGCCAGATGCGAAGACGCGCCGAGTGCAGGCGCTTGGCAACCGTTCCGGCGCGGAGATGGAGCAGACGATCCACTTCCTGTAGACTGTGTCCCAGGAAATAAAACGACACGGTCACCTGCCGATCGCCCTCGGGAAGCGTCGCGACCGCGGCCGCCAGCAACGTCCGATGGTCATCCGGTAGCACGTCCGGGTTTTGCGGGACGTCGCCCGATCGGGATGATGGATCGCCAACGTGATCGGCCGGATCTCGCTCGTCATGTGCTGCGGGCGGCCCCACACGAGATGGGTGCCCATCGCCCCGATCATGGCGGAAACGATCATCAGTGCTCCGAGCGTTGCAGTGCGACGCGTGAGCAGGAGCACGCCAGCGGTTACGTCTATCGCAGCGATCACGATATGGAACCATATCGGATAATGCCATCCGCGGAATGCGACCGCCCAGCCGCTGTCATCCGCAGTCCCGACGACATCAGGTGCTCCTGATGACTCGCCATACACAATTCGCAGGACTACCGTTCCGCAGCCGTCACCCTCCAGACGACGTTGCCGACATCGTCAGCGACGAGTAGCGCTCCACGCGCGTCTACCGCAACACCCACCGGCCTCCCCATCGCTTCCCCCTTCCGCGAGACGAAGCCGGAGAGCACGTCGACGGGTGCGCCGGACGGCCGCCCGTCCGCGAACGGGATGAAAATCACTTTGTAGCCGCTGCGCGGTTTTCGATTCCACGAGCCGTGCTGGCCGACGAACATGCCGCCGCGGTATCGCGGCAGCGCTGATGTCGATCCCGACCACGCGAGTCCGAGCGAGGCCGTGTGATTACCTAGCGCGTAATCCGGGGTGATCGCCGTCGCGACGAGGTCAGGCCGTTGTGGCTTCACCCGCTCGTCCACGTGCTGGCCGAAGTAGCTGTACGGCCATCCATAAAAACCACCATCGCGCACGGCGGTCATGTAGTCGGGCACGAGATCACCGCCGAGCTCGTCGCGTTCGTTCACCGCCGCCCAAAGCGCTCCGGTTGCCGGCTCCCACGCCATGCCCACCGGATTCCGCAGACCGGATGCGAACACACGATGACTTCCCGAGCGCGCATCAATCTCCCAGATGGCCGCGCGCCCCTCCTCCTTCGCGATACCGTTTTCAGCCGCATTGCTGTTCGAGCCCACCCCGACGTAGAGCCTGGAACCGTCGGCAGACGCGATCAGGCCCTTCGTCCAGTGATGGTTGAGCGTGCCGCCAGGAAGGGCGGCAACGAGTACTGCCGGCTCGGAGATTCGCAGTTGCCCGCTGTCATAGGGGAAGCGGACCAATGCGTCGGTGTTTGCGACGTAGAGCGTGTTGCCGACCAGCGCCATCCCGAAGGGCGAATTGAGTCCGCTGAGAAAAGGGGAGCTGGTGTCGGCCACACCATCGCCGTCGGTGTCGCGAAGCAGGGTGATTCTATTCGCGCTTGGGACGGCGCCGCCGGCTTTCTTCTGGAAGCGCTTGAAGAACCAGCCGCGGCGCCGTCCCAAGCGCGAATAGAATCACCCTGCTTCGCGACACCGACGGCGATGGTG
>JBKJRV010000422.1:0-3605 GCA_046593115.1 Gemmatimonadaceae bacterium | reverse complement strand
AACCGGCTGCACAACAAAGAGGGCAATGCCGAGTAAGATAGCGCTGATTGCGGACTTCATAACACCTCCTTCATTCATGGTGGGAACACTTACCGGTCACTTAGCGGGCGGTTGCCTGGGCCCACCACACCTCAACGAGATTTGCCGGCGGCCAGGAATTCCTGTCCTCAGGAACGCGCCACCGAATTCTCGACGCCTGGCGGCGGCCGCACTTCCGCGCCGCTCACCACACCCTGCCCCCAGCGTGCGATCACTGTTTCCCATTACCCCCTCCCGAAAATCCCCAACTGCCCGTCTATCGATGGACGATGCCTGGCCGCACACTTCGGGCGACCCGCGTCAAAACTCCGTCCCGGCCTACTTGATGACGACCCCCGTGATGTACAGCACCAGCATTCCCGTCAGCACACCCCCGAACGCCGCAAGCGGACGAGCCCGCGCTGGAGAATCGTTCCACACCATGTTCCGTCCAATCTCATACGCCACCTGAAACACGGCCCCGGCGCCAATCGCCAGGAACAGCACCGACAGCGGCTTCGAGGACACGAGCCCGCCGACCCAGGCGCCCACGATGGCAGGTGCGCCGCTGATCAACCCAAGGATGGCCAGCGTGCGAAGCGACGGCTTGTCCTTCGCAATCGGCACCACGATCCCGAGCCCCTCGGTGATGTTCTGGATGATGAATCCGACCACGAGAAAAGTGCCAAGCGCGGCGGCGCCGACCGCGTACGCGGCCCCGATGGCAAGCCCTTCGCCCAGGTTGTGGAGTCCGATGCCCACCGCGACCACTGTCGCGAGCGCTCGTCGCTGACCCGCTTCGTCACGCCCGACACTCCGCTGGCGGCGGCTGATGGCGTCGAGCAGAAGCCAGGTACCCACGATCCCGATACCGACGATGCCGACCCCCTGAAATGCACCGCCGAGCTCTCCCGCGAGCTCGAGTGCCTCGGAGGTGGCATCGATGCCCAGGTACAGGAGCAGGCCCACCGTGGCGGCCGTCAGGAAGAGCATCACGCCCGCGCCCGTCTGCCTGAGTGCCGGCAGCCACAGCATCCCGAGGATCACGGGGAGAATGCCGACGTACAGCCCTATGAGCGTAAAGCTCCACAGGGTACGCGCGGTCGCGCTCGGCGTCTCAGCGGCCACGTCGATCGATGCGTTGAACGCCACGGAATTGCCGGACAGCAGGGCGATGTCGTATGCCTCACCTTCGATCCACGGATACTCGAGCGTCACGACGGCGCTGCCGAGGCGCGGGATGGTTGGATCAGGTGAGATGACGTACGGCCAGATGGCATCGTTGATATTGACCTGCGCGAGCGTCACCGCCTCGGGACTCGTGTTCCGCAGGTGCAATTCGATGGTGCCGGGGCGCAGGATGGTGCGTCCAAACTGCATCGTCTCGATGGGCGCGGCGGGCGCGACGTTGAGTCCCGCACCGTTGGTACGCACGAACAACAGGATCACCAGTGCGAGCAGCACGAGCGGTCCGAGCATCAGGGCAAGCGTCTTCCACGCCGGTCTGGCTGAAGCGGGATTCGTCGCCATGGACTACGCGTCCACCTGGAAGATTCCGGTCCAGCCCAGTTCTGCAAACTCCGTTTTGTGCGCGTGAAACATGTACCGGCCCGGATGCTTGAAGCTGAACTCGAGGATGCCGCGCTGGCCCTGCATCTGCGCCACGGTGTCGGTGAACTCCGTAGGCGTCAGGCTCGTGCCGGTGGGGAAATAATGGAAAAAGTTGGCGTGCAGGTGGAATGAGTTGCTCTGGTCGTACTCGAGCACATTCACCAGGTAGAGACGCACCCGTTCGCCCACCCGGAGCTGAATCGGGTGCTTGTCGTAGTGGAACGGGATGCCGTTGACGAGATAGAAGTCGTTCGAGTTGTCGAAATCGACGTCGTAGCCGCTCATCACCATGATGAGCTCCTTGTCGACCGTCGGCCGGCCCACCTTTGGATCGACGATGAACGCGCCGTACAGCCCCTTGGCGATGTGCTTGGCCAGTGGCGCCGTGTGACAGTGATAGAGATGAAGTCCAAACGGCTCGGCATCGAACTCGTACATGTGACTCGCACCGGGAGCGACGACGCCGGAGCGCATATCGAAGACGCCGTCCACCAGCCCTGGGTGCACACCGTGAAAATGGACGCTGTGCGGATGGTCGCTGCCATTGTACAGCTTGATGCGCACGAGATCGCCCTCGGTAACACGAATGGTGGGACCGGGGACGCGGCCATTATACGTCCAGGCCGCGAAGTCCACGCCCGGCACTACCTCGATGGTCTTGTTCTGCGTAATGAGCGTGAACTCGCGTAACGTCCGACCGTTCGGCAACGTGCTCACTTTGCCGCCGTCGAAGTCCGTGAGCATCGCGGTGGGGTTGAACCCGTTCCTGACGTGATCCACCTCGCCTACGACAGCGGGCATGGGATGCATCCCGGCGCCGTGGGCGCCTCCATGAGCTCCCTCGGCAGGCCCTCCTCGCACTTGGGCACCGGCGGCAGCTGAGCCGCGCGACGGCTCGCTCGCGATACCGAGCGCGGCGGCACCGACCAGACCCGCGCCGCCGAGACCGGTGCGAACAAAACCGCGGCGGCTGACGGCCTGAGGTTGACTGGTGGTGGTGGTCTCCGTCGGACCGGGGCCGTGATCGCCTGATGAATTGTCCATCGTCAGTTCTCCCGCTCCGAGCCCTGCCTGGCGAAGGGGTGCTCGAAGCTCAGATACGCGAAAATGCTCCGCTCTCCCTTGCTCGGGCCCACACCGATCGGGAAGGCAATGCCGGGGACGATCTGCAACCCGGAGGAGAAATCGATGGCACCCCGGACGCCGGGAGATACCAGGAATTCCGTGCTCGACGCCGTGCGCCCGGGACCGACGATCTGCTGCGAGCGGTTCCACACGCCTTCCAGCATGAAGTTCAACTTCGGGTGGGCCAGCCAGATGACACTCTGGCCGAGCGTGAAGCCTGTGGTCGCCGCCCGGTTGCCAATGGCGTCGCGCCCTCGGGGGATGTAAGTGGCGCCCGCATTCGAGTGCACGACCATCGACGCCGGGAGCTCGGCGCTGAACGGCAGGTTGAACTGGAGGCCGGCCCCTCCGGCACCGAATCCCCGTTCGCTGTCTCCGGTGGGGAGGAGGAGCGACGCCCGCGGCGCAAAGGCCGTTGCGGCGCCTTCGATCCTGCCGGCCTGGTAGCGGTAGTTCAGGGCGATGTCGCCGACTCCCGTCCCACCACGGCCTGCGTCGGAAATACGTGAGGCAGGGATGGTGTAGCTGACCTGGTGGCGCTGACTCTGGAACGGCCACTCCTGGGTGAAGCTGTAGTCCCAGCCGCCCTGGTTCGGCGCTCGCGAGAAGGTGTTGATGTGCTGAACGACGCCACGACCCTGGTTGTACGCTTCCTCGACGAGGAAGCTGTTGTCCTGAATAGGCAGCGCATCCGGCTTTGTCGAGCTTTGCTGAGCCGAAAGGAGAGGGGGGCTGCACGCGAGAACGAGCCAGAGAAAGCGCTGCATATCGATAGGCCTGGAGATCAGTTTTACTGGATAGGTAATAATAATTTTGTGGTATATGGCTTATAATTTAGTGTATCCTAAAAA
>JBKJRV010000385.1:0-3525 GCA_046593115.1 Gemmatimonadaceae bacterium | reverse complement strand
TACGTTGGCGCCAGCGCCACATCGTCGAACTGTAGTGACGCGTTCACCACACCGCTCACCTGCGTGGACAGCTCCTTCAGCGCGCCAAGATGCGTGGAGGCAACCGTGGTCGCGCCGCGCGCGGTCAGCGATTCCAGAATGGCGCCGCCCAGCGCCGCGCCCTCCAGAGGGTCGGTTCCCGATCCAAGCTCGTCGATCAGCACCAGTGATGCGCTGGTCGCACCAAGAAGAATCTCGCGAAGGTTCTTGAGGTGTGCGCTGAAGGTGGACAGGCTCGCCTCGATGGACTGCTCGTCGCCAATGTCCGCGAAGAAGTCATCATAGATCGGCAGCTGCGACTCCGCTCCGACCGGAGCGGGCACACCGGACTGCGTCATAGCCGAAATGAGCCCCACCGCCTTCATGAGGACCGTCTTGCCGCCGGTGTTCGGCCCGGAGACGAGGAGCGTTCGCTCGGTCCCTTCCATGGCCAGATCAAATGGAATGACGTCCAGGCGCTGTGCCAGCAGCAGCGGATGCCGGCCGTCGTGGATGGAGAATCCAGGACCGGGCGAGCCCAGCTCGACCGGCGAGCACTTGAATTGAATGGCGAATTGCGCGCGCGCATACAGCGAGTCCAGCTCCGTCAGCGCGTCGAGCGAATCGCGCATCTGCTCCCGCAACGGACGGATGCGGTCCGTCAGCTCAAGGAGAATGCGGTCGATCTCCCGCCACTCATCAGCTTCCAGCTCCCGCATGCGATTCCCGTACTCCAGCGCGGCCGGCGGCTCGACGAACAAGGTGGCGCCCGTGGCAGAGCTGTCGTGCACGATCCCGCCGATGGCGACGCGTGCTTCGCGCCGGATGGGAATGACATAGCGGCCGTTGCGCAGGGTAACCGACATGTCCGTCACCCGCTGGTTGGGCTCCAGTCCGCTCATCATGCGCTCGAGCAGCCTGACCAGCTCGCCCTGCGCGCCGCGAAGCTCGCGCCGATTTTTTCGCAGCGCCGGCGATGCGTCGTCGCGCACGGTGTCATCGTCCGCAATCGCTCGGTCGATCTCCGCCTCATCGCGAGGGGCCACCACCATTCGCTCGGCAAATGGTCTCAGCACCGCAAGCGCGATGGTACTCGCTTTGTCGCCGCCTAGCGCGTCGCGAGTGCGGCGACCCGACGACAGGAGAACGCGACAGCGTCCCAGCTCCTCCGCGGAGCACGCGGCGCCTTCGATGCGGAGTCGTGCGAGCGCCCCCGCGACCGCCGGGACGGCTTCAGGCCGCCAGGGGTTGTCCGCCTGGACGAGCGTTCGCATGGCCGCGACCCGCTGGTGTTCCCGATTCAGATACTCCAGCGCGGTGGACGGGCGCAGCGCACGAACGTGCTCCGCTCCTGCCTCTGAAGACGCAAACGTCGCCACGTGGGCGAGTACCACCGGAAACTCGAGAACCGCAAGCGCGTGCGAATTCATGCTGTGATCAATATCGCCCGGCGGTGCCGGTTTCCGGCATGCCGGGAATACAAGGCAGCGAGCCCGAACCGGCGATCAGGTCGCCAGTCCGGGCCCGAGGTCCGCCGCATGCTGGCGATCACCCTTGCCTGGCGAGCTCCTCGCGCGCGATGGCGTTGATGGCGCTCCCTTCGGCCCGTCCCTTGAATTGCGGCAGCACCTTTCCCATCACCGCACCGATGTTCGCGGCGCCCTCGGCAATCGCTGCCTTGACCGCGGCGCGCAGCTCTTCCGGATCCACCTGGGCAGGCAGGTATTTCTCCAGCGCTGTTGCCTCGAACCGTTCCTTGTCAGCCAGCTCGAGCCGATCGCCCTTCGTGAACATCTCGATCGATTCGCGACGCCGCTTGATGCTCTTGCGCAGCACGTCGATGGTGTCGTGATCCGTGAGATCGTGCTGAAGCTCGATGCGACGGTTCTTGAGGTCGGCCAGGATGGTTCCCAGGAGCAGGGTCATCGGCTTGTCCTGCGCTTTCCTGGCGGTGAGGAGATCGCCCTGAATGGTAGCTGCCAGATTGGTCATGATGGGTGTTGGAGGGGAAGCTTAGTGAAATTCTGTCGAGACTGTCAAGAAACGCTGCGTAACCTGCTGCGTGCTGCGTAACCTGCTGCGTGCTGCGTAACGCTGCGTGCTGCGTGGCATCGTGCGTGGTGGTGCGTGGTGCGTCGTGCGTTTTTCTGTTGCCGTTTACGCAATACGCAGTACGCAATACGCAATAGGTTTATCCCGGCGGCCACCCCAACTGTCGTCCACCCAGTACGTGCAGATGGATGTGAAATACCGTCTGTCCCGCGGCGGCATTCGTGTTGATGACACACCGGTAGCCCGATTCCACGATGCCGGCGCGGCGTGCGATCTCGGCGCCCAACAGCATCATCTTGCCGAGCAATGCCTCGTCCGTCGTGTCGTCCAGGGTCGCGATGTGCTCGCGCGGGATCACCAGCGTATGCACCGGTGCCTGCGGATTCATGTCGCGAAAGGCAATGCAGTCCGGGGTTTCCGCGACGAGCTTCGCCGGGATCTCGCCTGAGACAATGCGACAGAACACGCAAGTTGCGGATACGCCCAACACCGGAGTTTCAGCCACGCGCAGCACCCGAGTATGAGAGGAGGGCGGCTCGCACCACCGCTATTCCCGCGATCGCCGCCGTCTCGAACCGGAGAATATTGTCGCCCAGCGTAGTGGGCCGAAACCCCGAGGAAACGAGCATGGCGCGCTCCGTCTCCTCCAGGCCACCTTCGGGGCCGAGGGCGATGATCACCGGCGTGGTGAGCCGCGCGAGGTCAGGCGCGTCACCGCCGGCGTCGAGTAACACCCTCCAACCCGGTGGGGCGGCCGCGATGGCACGGTCCAGGGAGGCCTCGGGAAAGAGCATCGGCAGCCACGCACCACCGCTCTGCTCCAGCGCCGAGATCATGCGCGCCTGCACTTTCCCCTGGAACGTCAGACCCTCACCGCGAGGCGAGACGCTTTTCGAACGACGATAGGACACCGGTCGCCAGCTCGCGACGCCGAGCTCCGTCGCCTTCTCGGCCAGCCACAGCATCCGCTCGCGGTCCGCGACGGGCACCAGCAGGTGCACTGGCGCGGGTGGATCGAGGTGATCCACGCGGGTGACGTCGATGCTCAACTGCGACTTGCTCACACGGAGGAGCGACCCGACACCGCGTCCGCCCGCGCCATCGACCAGCGTGATGGTCGTGCCGAGCTCGAGGCGCTTGACCCGCGCATGGTGTGCCGCGTCCTCACCGAGCGTGGCGGTGCCCGATGACGGAATGGGGTCCGGCGAGAAAAAAGTCGTCATGCCGGGGCGAGGAGGACGGCCCACCAGTCGCCCTCGGTGTCTTCCGCCATCACGCGCCAATTCACGAGCGCGCCCAGCATCATTTCACGTTCGGTTACAAGAAGACCGGCCAGGATCACCGCGGCCTGCTGCGTGCTGCGTTCTGCGTCCTGCGTAGCGCCTACTGCGTGCTGCGTGCTGCGTCCTGCGTGCGAAGCAGAACCGTTCGCTGGAGCGGCGGGGCGGAGTGACG
>JBKJRV010000091.1:0-16762 GCA_046593115.1 Gemmatimonadaceae bacterium | reverse complement strand
TCCACTCCGATCCCGTTGCCATTATTCAAAGCGCTGCGGATGTCTCCGGCCGTATTGGATTGAATGAGTGGGAAGAAGACCTGGCCCGAAACCGGGGTCGCGCTCACTCATTCAATCCAATACGGCCGGAGACATCCGCAGCGCTTTGAATAATGGCAACGGGATCGGAGTGGATCTCGGTGTTGCTTCCTCCCGCGGAGCCTGGCGGTATGGGCTCGCAGTACAGAACGTCGTCAACCGCTTCAAGTGGGATGCATCGAAATTCAAGGTTCGCCTCAACCAGTTGGACATCGCAACACGCAGGAGCGATTTTGGCGAGTATCCGCTGAGCGACTTCCCCGAGCTTGCAGCCGGAATCGAGGAGCTGACGTTCAAGCCTGTCATCACCGCCGGCGGTGCCTACGAGGGTCGCAAGTGGACCGGCGCACTCGACTTCCGTCGCAGGACCGATGAAGACGGGTTGGAGGGCGGCCCCATGACACAGGTGGGCGCCGGTGTCGAGCTGCGGCCGTTCCGTTGGCTACCGCTGATGCTTGGGACATCATGGTCCAGCGATGCCCTGATACTGAGCGGGGGTCTCGGGCTGCGTCTCCTCGGCATCTCGGCGACCGTCGCTGGGGGATTCTCCAAGACCGATTTCGGAAATGATCCCGTCGCGGCGTTCACGCTCTCGGCAGGAACGCGGTGAGCACCTGATTCGGGCGAAACCGGCGGGTCAGCGAGCGCTGCCGCCGGTTTCCACCCGTCAACTGCGCCTCGCGATGCCAAGTGAACGGAAGTAGGAAGGAGCCACTTCGGCGCGACCGGCTCCGTTCGGGCCAGCGACTGAAGACGTATGCCCGCACGGTGTACAATCGCCTCGCGAAGCTGTATCCGAACGCGAAATGCGAGCTGGACTTTCAATCCCCGTTTCAGCTCGTCGCGGCGACGATTCTCAGCGCGCAATGCACCGACAAGCGCGTGAACATGGTCACGCCCACGCTGTTCAATCGCTACCCAACAGCGCGCGAGATGGCGTCGGCTCCCCAGCTCGAGATGGAGGACATCATCAGGAGCACGGGGTTCTTTCGCGCCAAATCGAAAAGTCTCATCGGCATGGCGCAGTCGCTCGAAGAGCACTTTGGCGGCAAAGTACCTGACAAGATGCACGAGCTCATCGAGCTCCCCGGTGTGGGACGCAAGACGGCGAACGTCGTGCTCGGCAACGCGTTCGGGAAAAATGAAGGGGTTGTAGTGGATACGCACGTGGCTCGTCTGAGCAAGCGGCTTGGCTTTACGCGACACGACGATCCGGTGAAGATCGAGAACGACCTCATCCCCTTGTTCTCCCGGTCCAGCTGGACCATGCTCTCACACCTGCTCATCTGGCACGGGCGCCAGATCTGCGTGGCGCGCACCCCGCGCTGTGAGAGCTGCCCGCTGTCGCACATCTGCCCCGCCTCGCGGGTGTGAAAGAGTTACATCCTCCCGTCTCTCCGACTAGTTTTCCGTCAACATCAAATCGCTATTCGGAGATCATTGTGACGAAAAAGGCAACGTTCGAGACCAACAAGGGCACCATTGTCGCCGATCTGTTCGACAAGGAAGCGCCGAAGACGGTCGAGAATTTCGAGACGCTGGCGAACAAGGGCTTTTACGACGGGGTGAAGTTCCATCGCGTCATCCAGGATTTTGTCGTGCAGGGCGGTGACCCTCTCTCTCGCGACCTGAAGGCCGGCGACCCGAAAATTGGCACGGGCGGGCCGGGCTACAAGATCAAGTGCGAGACACAGGGCAATCCGCATCGCCACGAAGTCGGCTCGCTGTCCATGGCGCACGCGGGGAAGGACACCGGAGGCAGCCAGTTCTTCATGGTGCTCTCGGAGTCGAACACGCGTCACCTGAACGGCGTGCATACCGTCTTCGGCAAGATCAACGAGGGCCTCGATATCATGAAGAAGATCGGGCCCAACGATTCAATGACGAAGGTGCGCGTCGAATAGGCGCGCACTCACTGATTCGGAGCGCTTGAACATGGGACTGCATCGCGGGGACATGAAGGCGGCCTACACCGGCCTGATACTCGGCGCCATCGTGCTGTTCGGCATCGTGGTGACAATCGTGAAGTTCACCAACCAGTACTACTCGCGGGAAGCGACCGTCACGAAGACACACTAGCCCCGGTCGAGATGGTTAAGTGCCTCGGTGAGGGCACTGATCTCGACTCGCGCTCCGATCTTCTTTGCGAGCTCGAGGCCCTCCTCGTAACACCGCCGCGCCGTTGCCTGGTTGTGGTCGCGAACGTGAATGTCGCCCAGCAGACGCAGGCACTCGATCTGGTGCCATCGGTTACCGGTGTGAGCGAAGTAACCGAGCGCCTCGGAAGCCAGATCTTCGGCTCGGCTCGTGTCCCCACGCCGCCCCACCGCCTCCGCATAATTGAGGGTAGACAGCGCGATCATCTCGCGATCCTCGGCGGAGCGGGCGATCTCCACGGCCTTTTGTAGCACTTCCTCCGCGAGCGTCAGATTCCCGCGGTCGAGCGCGGCACGGCCATAGTTGTTCAGCGAATGTGCTTCCCCGCGCGTGTTGCCACAGCGCATGAAACAGCCGTAGGACTCGGAAAAGTACCGCTCCGCTGATCCAAGGTCGCCGCTGAGAGCCGCGATCGAGCCAAGGTTCTGCAGCGCGATGCCCCGCAGTCGAGCATCGCTGGTGATCTCCAGAACGCGGTCGAGCAACGGCGTTGCCTGGTCGAAGTAGCCTTGGCTCTGGTGGATGATCGCCTCTGCGTTCAGCGCTTCCGCGTACTGCTTCTTGTCGTCGAACTGGTTCGCGATGCGCGCGCTGTCTCTGGCGTGACGGAGCGCCGCATCCCACTGACAGTGCGTCCGGTACAGATTCGCCAGCCGGCAGTGTACCTCGGCCAGAACGTCCTGTGCGGGCCGGGCTTCCAGGACGGACTTGTAACACCGCTCGGCGTGATCCAGGTCACTTCTCTTCTCTGCGTCAATTCCCTCTGCTAATTGCGCGTGAATATCCGGCATGAGGGTTGCAAATATTGATGGAAAAGTGCTGATCCGAAGTGCTTTGAAGCTGTGCAACAGGTACGCCGCGTGTACCGACCGGGATGTCGCCGCTCACACCTGCCGCAGGAGCCCACCATGCGCACCCGCCTGCTTTTCGCCGCGATTGCCGTCGTTATCATGGGGTGCAGTGATACGACCCTGACCGCGCCGCAGCTGGGCCTCAGCGCTGAACCCAAACTGCTCGCCTGTCCAAATGCCACGCCGCTCACGGGTACGTTCGTGGCGGATCCGCTGCTCGGAGGGTCGCTTTCGCTCGCGGGAACGTCGGTGACGATTCCCGCCGGCGCTGTGAGCCTCCCCACGCTGTTCGTGCTCACGATCCCGGCGTCACCGTACATGGAGATCGAGGTCCACGCCGATGGTCTCGCGAGCTTCATTTTCAACCAGCCCGCAACGATCTCAATTGATTACTCGCGTTGCGGACACCCCCTGGCGGACAGACGGTCCCTGCAGGCGTGGTATCTCGACAGCGTGACCAAGGCTCTGCTAGAGAACATGAACGCGATAGACGACAAGAATAGTCAGCGCGTGACCTTCACCACCGGCCACCTCTCGGGGTACGGCGTCGCTTACTGACCGCTTCGGACTAACGTCCGAAGCGCCACCCAGCCTGAAGCATGAGTGTGGAAAGTTGTTCCACTCGCTTGCCCTCAATGCTGGCGGGAAAGTCAAAGCGGTCGACCGAATAGAGCAGCGAGGCGAATAGCCGCTTGCGACTCAACTCAATGCCCGTGCCCCCACTAAACGCGAGGCTCGGGCTGGCGAGTCCGTCAACCGTCACCTTGGGAAGCACGGAAGCGCGAATAACCCCGCGCGCCCCATTGGCGAGATCCAGGCGCGCTTCGGCACCAGTACGCAGCGCCAACCATCGCTGACTCGCAAGCGCGCCGGTATACCTTCGGGCCTGTGCCCCGACTGTCGCGGCCAGCCAGGGCAACACCAGTAACGACAATCCCGCTTCGACTTCGGCAATGTCACGGTTGGCCCGCGCGTTTTCCGACGTCAGCCTCCCACTCGCCGACCCGCCGGACAATTCGATCCACGGACGCGGGGCGACACTTACCGAGAAACCCACTGTCGTTCCCTGTGCACCTTCGGCGTTGCCGCCAACTGCAACGACATGATCAACGCGACTGGTTGAAAGCGCGACACCAACGGGAATGGACGCCCCGGTGCTCGACACGCCGGGCAATCGTGCGCACGCGGCCGAGGCGGTGACCGCAGCGAGTAACGGCAGTGCGCGAAAGCGGTTCATCGCCCCACGCCTGCCGCCGGAGACACCACTATCTTCGTCTCCGCCAGCTTTTCCCCGTTTCGACGTTGAATTTCCGCGTTCGCGACCAATCGCCGGGTCTGGCGAACCCGGTTGATCGCGATGTTTTCCGGAATGCCGAGGTTGTTCCGGCGCGCGAAGTAGGCGTAGATACCAGCTGCGCCGCCCGAAATCGCCGCGACGGTCGCAAAGCTCCGGCTGGAGCCGTACCTGGCGCTTCCCGTAGCATACGGCAGGATGATCGCCGTCGCGGCAATGCCGAGGCCATTGGCAAGGCCGCGACGGCGTGCGGACGGCGGGTGCCGTTCCGGAAGCAGCTCGTCAGCGCGCAGGGAAGGCAACGTGTCTTCCAGGGCCGGAAACTCCTGCTGCAAGTCGAAGTAGGAGCGGGTGGAGTCACGGCGCTGGTTCAGCCTGCTCTCCCCGAAGACGGCGAGCTCATACCGGCCGGTCGGCGCCAGTCGGCCCCCCCCAAGTGTGCCGGACCATGGAAGGTCGCGGAGTCCATCGTTCTCGCCGTCATACAGCACGGTTCCCGGCAGCCCGCTTCCAGCAGGACGAATTTCCGCGCGCACCGATGCGACATGCGTCGTGAGAATGCTCAGCACCACGCGCTCGACACGCGGATCGACCGTGGTGCGAGCGATGGGCCTGGCAGCGACCGCGAACGTGCGACGACGCGCCTCCGCGAACGTCGTCAATTCGACAGGGCTGAACTTCCGCGGATCCAGATCGGTAAAGGGGTCACGCTCGATGGCGGCGCGAAAGTAGACGATTGCCGAATCGCGCATATTCTGAATGGCCAGTGAAGCGCCGAGGTACTTGTATGCCTGGATGCGCTGGTCGCGCGACACTTCGTAGGGCGACCCCGGACTGACCACCTGCCGCAGGAGGATCAGTGCCCGCTCGACCTGCACATCGTCGTAGAACCGAATGGCCCGCTGCAGCATGTCCGCTGTGTTGTCCTGTGCCGGCAGAGTGGTCGTCGCGGTGAGCCACAGCAGCGCGACCGATGCGGCGATCTTCACGGCGCGACCTGGAGCGTCCGTCGGCCCAGAGCGGATGTCTCACCGGTACGCACGACGATGAGAGTATCGAATGAGGTGTAGCCGGATGCGGAGATCCGCAGCCGGCGGTTACCGGCCGGCAGCTCGACGTCAACGAGCACGCCTCTGCCCACGGCGCGGTCGTCAATGAAGATTTCGGCGTCCGACGGATCGGCTCGTACCCGGATCTTCCCCATCGTCACCTTCGCGATCGGTGCCCCAACGGAAGAGGTAACGGCAGGACTCGGAGCCTTTGCCGTGCCTCCACTCGAAGGAATTTCCTGAGGGCTGCGCTCGAGCGAGGCGTCGATCGTCGTTGTCTCCTTCCCCGTGACGTGGACGCGACCGGCCTCCGACCGGAAGCCGGTTCCGGAGATTACGTAGTCATAGGTGCCGGGCGGAAGCGCGAGACTGCCCCCCGATACCGGCTTGCCATCGATGACGAACCGGCCGCCGGGCGGAAGTCCGCGCACTCGGATAGTACCGCTGTCGCTGGACGCCGAGGGCATTCTCCCGGCAACCGTGGATGCGCCCGCCGCGGTCTTCCCGGCACCGCCCACGGAATCCGAACTCGAGGCTGTTTCGGCCCTGCCCGCAGACTGTCTGGCCCACCAGAACCCCGCCGTCGAGAGAATGATCACGACGACCGCAAAGGTCGCCGCGCCGATGAGGAGTGACCGCCGACGCCGCTCTGGCGCCTCGATACGCCGCAGGCTCGGCGCCGAGAGTCGCATGGTGTCCATGAGCGGGGGCAGCGAGCCGGTGCGAACTTTGGGGATTGGTGTCCCGTTCGCGAGCTCCTTGAGCATCGCGCTGCCCCACTGTCGGTCCTTCTCGTCCAGAGGCACCGCATCGAGGGCGTCGGCCAACTCCGACGTGGAGGCGTAGCGCTGCTTCGAATCCTTGGCCAGAGTGCGGTAGATGATGTCGAGCAGCGCCTTCGGTACGTCATCGCGAACCCCGGAGATCTCCGGCACTGGCGTGAACCAATGGTGCTGCATGATCGCCGGAAGTGAGTCCGCATCGAATGGCACGGAACCGGTGAGGAGCTGGAAAGCGACGACGCCGAGTGAGTACTGGTCGGTCTGCGGTCCCACGGCCTTCCCCGCGCACTGCTCGGGGCTCATGAAGTATGGTGTGCCGATCACGGCACCCGTCGCGGTCATCGACTTGTCCTCGATCGCGCGGGCCACGCCGAAATCCGAGACGACCGGCCGCCCATCCTTCTGCACCAGGATGTTGGCCCCCTTGATATCCCGATGCACAATGCCGTGTTCGTGCGCGCAGGCGAGCGCATGCGCGGCGCCGCGCAGCACATGCAGCGCCACGGGCACCGGAAACGCCCCTTGCTGCTCGATGATCGAGTCGAGCGGGCGGCCCTCGATGAACTTCATGGCGATGAAGAAGATCTTTCCGACGTTGCCGACGCGGTAGACCGGGATGATGTTCGGATGATCGAGCGAGGCCGCCATGCGTGCCTCACGCCGGAACCGGTCCGACATTGACGCGCCGATCGCGATCTCGGGTGGGAGGACCTTGAGCGCGACGGTGCGGCCAAGGTCGATTTCCGTGGCGCGGTACACGATCGCCATGCCACCGCGTCCGAGTTCGGACTCGACAGCGTAGTCCTTGATGAGCTCCCACTTCACCAGCTCGAAGAGCTCGTCCGGCTGCTCCAAGGTGGGTGTATCCGAGGCTTCCAGCTCAGCCATCTGCGCGACCCCCACCGTCTGGGCCGCGGGATCCGAAACCTGCGAGCCACAGCGCGTGCAGAAGCGGGAACCCCCGGGAACGGGGGCGCCGCACTTGAGACACTTCATCAGGCAGAGTTGATAGTGATCGGAATGCTTCCCAGTGCCGGTGACGCCGGCACGCTGATCGTGATGGTGTGGGTACCGGACCTATTGTTCGGATCGAATGTGCCTCGCGCAAGGCCGTCGGCGCCAGTCGTCACATCGAGCGTCGAGGTTCCACCCACCCATCGGGTCTGCGAGGTAGAGCTCCGGAACTGCACCGACACGCCGGCAAGCGGCCGGCCCTGCGCGTCAACGATACGGACGATGAATGGCTTCGCCAGCGGTACCAACTTGCTGAAGGTGCCGCTGTCGCCCCAGATGAGCCGCATCGCGGAGGCGGCACCGGTGCCGAGATACAGTGGTGCGGGCGCTACGGCGTCGTAAGTAACCGGGCCGGCCGCACTATCGCCGGCTGCCCGCAGCTTGACGGCCCGGCGCGGACCCGCGGAGTCGCCCCAGAAGTTGCCCGGGATGTCAAGCACCGACTGTGACACGACGGCGGCGGTGTCGTTCGCGTACCAGTCGTTGGACACCGCCGCCATCGTCGCACCAGCCAGTACGCGAGCCGCGACGCCGTTCCGGGTGACGAGGTTGGAATCGACGTCGGCACTGACACCCGACGCGAGCACCATGCCCGTCAGCCCGGTGAAATCCGTGATCACATTGCGATGAATACTCGCCTGACCAGTTCCACGGGCTTCAATAATCGCCGACCGCGTGCCGAGCGGCAGGGTGCGTGTTCCTGAGGGAACGATCGTGTTGCGCGACACCGTCAGAGCGCCGCTCACGCCGAGGCTGCCGTGCTCGATGGCCGTCGTATTGGGCCCCCGGAAGACGCTGCTGTCGACCGACAGAATCGTTGAGCCTGTGGCGCGCACAGCCACCTGCATCGTCGTCGATGCGCCGCCGGCGCAGAACTGGAAGGTGCCGCCGCGAATCGTCACCGCAGAACCGTTACCGGTCACATCCACGCATCCGCTGGTGGTGCTGCTGATCGTGTCGCCGAACATCGAGATCACGTCGTTGTTCTCGCCGACAATCCCCTGCACCGCACCGGTGGACGACATCCCCTCCGACAGCCAGCTCGAGGACGAGGAACGAACGCTGTAGCGGCCACCGGTGAAGCGATTGCGGACCAGGTTAGCCCCAAAGGAGGAGCTGCTCAGCGCGCCTGTGCCCCGTGATCCCGTGATGCGTACACCATCCATGACGCCGGCAATCGCGTCGATGAACACGTTCTCGCGCAGCGTGACGCCCTGTGCGGCGTCGATGTGGACGCCGGAGCCGCTGCGGCGAATAGTGGACAGCTCGACAAGATTGTTCCGCCCCCCCGTGATTTCGACGCCTGCACCCGAGAAGCCCGCCACAGAATCCACGAGCGAAATGCGCGCAGCGCGCACGGTGCCATTGACCACGCCGTTGAATCGAATTCCGAAGCCGGCGACCGCGTTCACCGAGACGCTGTCGATCAGTGCCGGACGGTTGCTCACCGCCGCGTTGTCGACGCTAATGCCACCCCCGGACACCGATGTCTCATCGGTGTTGATGAACAGGTGCGCCAGACGGATATCCGAGCCGCGTGCGTCTACCGCGAGTCCGTCGACGGTATGGCGAATCCGGAAGAAGCGAATGATTTCCGGCGAGGTCGTGATCGCGGTGATCGCAGCGCTGCCGGTGTCGTGCGAGATCAGCGGTAATACCGATGGGTTTGGCGAGGAACGCGAGAAGAACGTCGAATCACCGAGGAGGACAATGCGCTTGGCCAGGGAGACGGTTTCCGAGTAGGCAGCGTTCCCCTTCCGCACGAAGACGGTATCAAAGGGGTCGGCGGCGTTCACACCGTCCTGGATTTTTGCATAGGGCCGCGAGCTGGTACCCGTTCTGGGATTGGCAAAAACGCTGTTGTCCACGTAAATCACCGTGGGGTTCACGACCACCAGCACAATGGTGTCCGCCACCGCACCGGACCGGGCAATGAGCAGCGTGGTTCCAAATCCGGTAACGGTCACTATCGCGCCGGTGCCGGATCCGGAAATGGTGGCGACGCCGGTGTTGGTCGACATGTACGCGACCGCCGGATCGTCGATTGCATTGCCGGCGGTATTCGTCACGGCGACGCTGTAGCTCACCGTTTGTCCGGCCGCGGTGAGTGTGTCTCGTGCGGTGCTGAACGTCAGCATCGCCGGGGCGTTGGTGACCACGACCACGACCGCATCGCTTGCCAGGCCGCTGGTCGCGCGCACGATAGTCGTCCCGGTGTCGCGAGCGGTGATCACGCCCGACGCCGAGACCCGCGCGATGGTCGGATCATCCGACGACCAGGTCGCCGCGGTGCGCGGCAGCGCCACGCCTCGGCTGTTGGTTAAAGTTGCCGGGGGTGCGATGGAATCGCCGAGCGATGTGAGCCGCACCGTATCGGGAGCGATCGCAATGGTTGCCGGATTGTTGGTGACGGTGACGATCGTGGTGTCGGCCAGCGATCCGGAGGTGGCGATGATGCGGGCGGTTCCGATGTCTATCGAGGCGACATTCCCGTTCGCGTCCACCGTGGCCACGGTCGTCACCGTCGAGCTCCAGCTCACCTGCCCCGACGGGATCAGATTGCCGAGATCGTTCCGTGCAGTGACCGACAGACGGACGGTGTCGTTAATGCTCGTGATGCTCAGCGCTGGTGGTTGCAGGTCGAGGGAGACGGCGTTGTTCGTGACCGTCAGATCGAGCGACGCGCTTGCCGCACCCGAGCGGGCCGTGATGATCGTGGTACCGACACCCTGCGCGGTCGCCGTCCCGTCAACAACGCTCGCCACCGACGGCACCGACGACTGCCAGTCCAAGATCGCATCGGCGATGCGTGCCCCGCGCGCATTGCGTACCGTCGCGGTATACGTCCGGGTGCGCCCAAGCGCCGTCAGCGTATCCCGATTGTCGTTCAACACGACCGTCGCGGGCGCGTTCGTGACGGTGATCAGAATGGAGTCGCGGCGAGTGCTGTTGGTGGGGCTCACCGCCTTGATGTACGTCGCGCCGCTCCCGGTTGCGATGATAGTGCCGGTCGCGGTCACTCGTGCCACCAGGGCATCGTCACTCGACCAGAGCAGACTCGAGGCGCCGAGCGCGACGCCGCGCGCGTTGGTGACCACCAGCTCCGGAACGAGCGAGTCGTTTATGCTCGCGAGTGTCGCCTCGCCGGGCACGATGTTGACCTGGTCGGGAGAGTTGTTGATCGTCACCGTGGCGGTATCGGCCTTGCCGCCGCTCGCGGCAATGACACGCGCGGTGCCGACGCCGGTGCTCGTGAGCAAACCGGTCGCACTCAGGGTCGCGATCGAGCCATCGGGCGTGGACCAGCCCACGGTGGCACCGGGTACGATGGCACCGAGCGCGTTCCTGACCGTCGCCGTGAACTGCAGGGCATCGCCGACGCTCGTGATCGACGCAGTCTTCGGAGCAACACTGACCGAGGAAGGCACGTTCCGGACGACGAGTGATGCGCTGGCCGAGACCGCTCCCGCCTGTCCGGTGATCTGCACGGTGCCCTCACCCAGCGCCGTGGCGACGCCGCTGGACGAGATCGAGACGATCGCGGGATCGGAAGAGCGCCACGTGACGCGGAAGCCGGGTATCTCGTTGCCGGCGGCGTTCCGCACCAGGCCTGAGTAGCCGAGGGTCTGCCCCAGCGCGGTCATCTCATCGGCCGAGCGATTGAGGGTGATCGACGCCGGCGCGTTGGTGACGGTGATGAGAATCGAGTCACGGAGCGAGCCGCTCGATGCACGGACCTTGGTGGTGCCGCTGTCCAGCGCGTAGATCACGCCGGTCACGCTCACATCGGCGATACGCGAGAGATCCGTGCTCCAGGTGACCGACGTCCGATCCAGCTCATCGCCGCGCGCATTGCGCAGCGAAATGGCCGGCACCAGCGAATCGCCGATACTCGCGAGCGTTGCCGCCGACAGCGCGATGTCGAGGAATGCCGGGGCGTTGGTGACGTTGATCGCCGCGGAAACGCTGAGCGTCCCCGACGAGACGATGATATTTGCCGTGCCGGCACGCTCGGCGCGGACGAGTCCGGGTGCGAGCACCTTCACGATGGTGCTGTCGGTGGAGCGCCACGTCACCGCTGGGCTGCTAATGGGAATGTCGACCGCGTTAAACGCGGTCAGCGAGATGAACAGCGAATCCCTGACGCTCGTGAGAGTCGCCGACGACGGATTGAGCGACAGGCGAACCGGATTATCCGTGACGGTGATCGTCTGGACGGCGCTCGCGGTGTCGACACGTGCGACAATTCGCGCGGTCCCAACACCTCGACCGGTCACCACGCCGTTCTCATCCACACCGGCGAAGTTCCCGTCCAGCGAAGCCCATGATATCGGCTTTTTCATCTCGGCATTGAGCCGATCGTAGGCGCGCGCCGTAAGCTGCAGCTTCCCGCCGATCGCTCCGATGGTCACCCCGGCGACGGCAGAGATGATGATCCGCGTTGCCTGCTGGTTGACCTCGACGTGGACGGTATCACTCACCGTCGTTGAACCGTTGGTGGCGCTTGCCCTGATGAACGTGCTTCCGGAATTCAGGCTGATCAGCGTGCCATTAGTCGGATGCACACTGACGATGGCGGCATTGCCACTGGTCCACGCAATGGTGGGGAGCGTCGGAATCGCGTTGCCGTTGCGATCGCGTGCACTTACGGCAACCACCGACTGGGCGCCAAGCGCGTCGAAGGTGATGGTGGAGGGTTCGAAGGTGAAGCGCGCGATCTGCTGCGCCACGGTGACTTGCGCGACGGCCGAGATGCCGTCGAGCCGGGCGGTGATCGTCACCGGCGTGCTCGTGTTGGACCTGGCCGTCACCAGGCCCGTGGCGCTGACCGTCGCCCTGCTCGTGTCGCTGGACATCCACACCACCCCCGGATCGGGGATGGCGCGGTTGGCCGCGTCGATCGCGGTCGCCACCAGGCGAATCGTGTCGCCAATCGCGGTGAGCGTAGCCGTGGCGCGATCGAGCGTAAACTCCTTGGGCACGACGTAGATCGTGTCCGACGCGAACGGCAGCGGTGTGGGAAGGAGCGTGCCCTCGAGGGAGGCGGTGATGATGGCCCTGCCCAGCTTACGCGCAATCAGGGAATCGCCGCCCGCGCTGATCGCGATGACCGTGGTGTCGGAGGAGACGAGGCGGACTTGGGGATCGAGCATGGGCGCGCCGTCGATCGTGACCTGCACTGCGGGCTTTGTGCTGCTTGCCTGGACCAGAGTCGAATCGCTCTGAAGGCTGAGCACGACCTTGCGCTGCTTCGGCGTCGAGAGAACGTTCGCCATATCGCAGGTGCTGAGAATCAGCACGAGCGACGCGTACGTCAGAGATGCACGGAGGGGACGAAGCAGTCGCATGGAACACCACGTTGAACGATTCGGGCGGCCACCGCCGGCCAAGCAAAAATGACCGGGGGATCGAAGGGATCCGACCGGCAGCTTCACGAAACAGGTCCTTGTCGGATTTCTGGTCTCCAACAAGCCTTCAGGCACCTCATACAAGACGACCCGATGGGCAACGGGTAAAAACTAATGTTTTTCCAGAACTTCGCCATACTTTTCAAGGCTTCGTCCACCGTGATGGCATTACACTATCCATACCGCAAGTGCAGCAAGCGACTGAATCACATAAGTTAGTGAGCCACAGCAACATATGCGGCTACGTCCAGGTGACGGAAATTGCATTGTTGTCCCACTCTGACCGATTCAAGTCATGAAGTCCGAATTACTGCCTCAGCGGGCTGATGCGCTCGCCCTCATGCACGAATTCACCGCCAGCGAATCGCTCCGCAAGCACATGCTCGGCGTCGAGGTCGCGTTGCGCGCCTACGCAGTGCATTTCGGAGAGGATCCCGAACGGTGGGGTCTCACCGGGCTCATACACGACTTCGACTATGAGCGCTTCCCCAATAACGCTCACTCGCCAACCGAAGAACACCCGGCGGAGGGTGTCCGCCTTCTTCGGGCACGCGGCTACCCGGAGGATATCCTCGACGCCATTCTGGGGCATGCGACCTATTCCGGCGTGGCTCGCGAAACGACGATGGCAAAGGCGCTCTTCGCGGTGGACGAGCTCGTCGGGCTCATCACGGCAACCGCACTGGTGAAGCCCACTCGAAGCGTCCATGACGTTGAAGCGCGCTCAGTGCGAAAGAAGATGAAGGACAAGGCGTTCGCGCGTGGCGTCAGTCGCGATGATATCGTCCAGGGAGCGAACGAGCTTGGCGTAGATCTGGACGAACACATTCAGTTCGTTGTCGACGCGCTCAAGGCGCATGCGCCTGACATTGGACTCGCCGGAGCGCCAGCAGCTCAGGGCGACGGCGCTGGTGAGATGAAGCCCGACTCCGGCCAGGGTGCCTGACTCAACGCCCGTCTCACACTGTGCGTTATGAGGTTGGAGGATCACATCCTACGTGTCTACGGTAATTGCAGCCAGGCTGGCGTCGCCAACCCTTGTTGCCCCAATGAAGACCAGCGACCCTGAACGGATCGACGCTCCCGAGAGCGTCCTCGTTCAAGCGGCGCAGCGAGGTTCCACCGAGGCATTCGGCAAGCTGGTGTTGCTGCATCAGCGCCGGGCGTACGCGGTCGCGCGCGCCATTGTCGGTTCGCATGAAGACGCGGAAGACGCCGTTCAGGAAGCTTTTCTGCACGCGTACCGCGCGCTGGATCGCTTCATTGCTGGTCAGCCCTTCGGTGCCTGGGTGAGCCGGATTGCCGCGAACGCGGCGCTCGACCTCACGCGTCGCCGAAAGGTTCGCGCCGTGGAAGAGCTTCCGGTCACGCTCGCCAATCCGATCTTCGATCCCGCGGAGCGGGACGAGCTGCGAGGACGGCTGTCGGCGGCGATCGCCCAGTTGGGGGAACGTCAGCGAACGGTATTGCTGCTGCATGACGTCGAGGGATACCAGCACGCCGAGATCGGCGCGCTGCTTGGAATTCCGGATGGGACGTGCCGATCCGATCTCCATCACGCCCGAAGCGCTCTACGACGCGCGCTTCAGAACCTGCGAGGTGAACGATGAAGGAAGACGAAACGCAGTTTGGACCACTCGAGCAGGACATCGTCGAGGCCCTTCGTCCGCGATTGGCGGCACCCGGTGGGGATCTCTACTGGGCATCGTTGCATGCCGCGATCATGGCGCGCATCGTCGAGGTCGAGCGTCAGACCTGGTGGACGGTGCTGAGCCGGTGGTCCAGACCCGCGCTCGCCGCGGCGGCGCTTGTCATGATTGTCGCCACTGCGGCGATGCTCGCCCTGCGTCCTGATCGCACCATGGTCGCCTATGACGATGTGCTCGAATCGCAGGCACAAGTCCCCGTTCAGACCGCGCAGACCGCGACTCCGGGCTCAGCCCGGGAAGCAACATTTCATTTCGTGATGTCCTCTAACGGCGGACGTGCTCCATGACTCCTGCATCGCTCGGATCCAAGCAGCTCGCGATGGTATTTCTCCTCGGCGCCCTGCTCGTCGGAGGCGTGCTTGGCTTTACGGCCAATCGGGTCCTTGCCCCGGATGCCTGCGCCCAACCCCAGGGCTGGAAGGCCAAGCGTGCACATTTCCACAACGAGCTGGCACTCAGTGCATCGCAGCGGGTCACGGTCGACTCACTGCTCGACCTCAAGTACGTACAGATCGCCGCGCTCATGAAGCCGATCCAGCCCCAGCTCGACGCGATCAGCGACAGCACCCGCGCACAGATCGCCAAGCTGCTGGACCCGGCGCAACGCGAGAAGCTCGAGCGCATGCATCGTGAGATGGTGGCACGGAAGGCATCCGGGAAATGAACGATGCAAGGTGAACCTGCGCCGTCGGCGTACCAGTGCTGTTGCCGAATCCGGTATAGTCGAAGACGAACGACGTGGTGCCCTGTGGATTGACGGCACGCGCCGGCTTCGTCACCAGGGTCGCACGCTCGACCTGACGCTGAGCGGCGCTCGAAATCGACGTGCAGGCTCCGACGAGTGAGCACGAGCGACCCCGCCGCTACCAGAGCGCCGTTCGCAAACCAGCGTCTTGCTCCCATTTGCCTCCACGCTTCAATTCCCGGGACCGCCTTTAACACACACCATGACTACACGTCGAAATTTCGTCGCCTCCGTTGCGGCTGCCGCTGCCGCGACTGCCTGCGCAAAGGCCGGCGTTGCACCCGCAACGGGAATGCCGGCTCCGTCGCCTGCTCCAACCCTCAGTGGCGGAGATGCCTCCGTCAATGAACTCGCGCTGTATGCACTGCAGGTAGCGAAGGATGCTGGAGCGTCGTACGCCGACGCCCGCATCGGCCGCTACCGCCGACAAAGCATCTTCACCCGCGAGCGACAGGTCACGAACGTGTCCGACACCGAATCATACGGGATTGGCGTACGGGCGCTGGTCGGCGGATCGTGGGGCTTCGCGGCCACCAGCGACATGTCGCGTGACGGGGTGCAGAAAGTCGCGCGCGAGGCGGCGCGCATTGCCCGCGCGGCGCGCACCGCGCAGAAGCGCCCCGTGGTCCTCTCGCCCGTCCAGGCTGTCACGGGAAACTGGCGCACACCGGTGCGTATCGATCCCATTGACGTCCCCATCGAAGAGAAGGTCGCGATGCTGCTCTCGGCGAATGAGGCTGCGCTGAAGGTGCCGAAGGTGCGGTTCGTGAATTCCGGCTTGCAGCTCCTCCGCGAGGAGAAGACGCTGGCGACGACCGACGGTACGCTCGTCACCCAGACTTTTGTGCGGGTCGGTCCGTCATTCACCGCCACGGCCATCGCCGACAATGATTTCCAGAGCTACACCGAGGAGCTCGCGCCGCGCGGTTCGGGGTGGGAATACGTTCAGGGACTCGACATGCCGGGCAACGCCGAACGCTGGGCGACGCTCGCGGCGGAGAAGCTGGGCGCGAAATCGGTGGAGGTCGGCCGGTATGACCTCATCCTGGATCCGCGCAATCTCTGGCTCACGATTCATGAATCCATTGGGCACCCTACGGAGCTCGATCGCGCGATGGGCTACGAGGCAAACTACGCCGGCACGAGCTTTATCGCGCCACCCGCGAAGTTCCTCAAGGCATTCCGATATGGCCCTGATTTCATGAACGTGCAGGCCGACCGCACGCAGGAGGAGTCGCTGGCGCGCGTGGCGTGGGATGATGAAGGCGTGTCCGCCGACAAGTGGATGATCGTGAAGGACGGCATTTTCAATGATTACCAGACCACTCGCGAACAGGCAGCGTGGATCAGCGGCATCACGGGAGTGGACCGCTCGCATGGCTGTTCATTCGCCGACTCGTGGTCGAGCGTCCAGTTCCAGCGGATGCCGAACATCTCGCTCATGCCCGGTGAGAAGGACCTCTCCCTCGACGACATCATTGCCGGTACCGATCGCGGCATTGTCGTGAAGAATCGCGGCTCGTGGTCCATCGATCACCAACGCTACAATTTCCAGTTTTCCGGCCAGGTCTACTATGAGGTACGCGGCGGGAAGATCACTGGAATGCTGAAAGACGTGGCTTACCAGTCCAAGACGCCAGAATTCTGGAACTCCATGGACATGATTGGCGGGAAG
>JBKJRV010000324.1:0-19868 GCA_046593115.1 Gemmatimonadaceae bacterium | reverse complement strand
CGGGTGCGAGGCGTGTGCATATCGACGCTGCTGCTGCCGCTGATGTGGCGGCTGAACGGAGGCGCCTGGCCGCAAACGTGACGATTCCGCCGGTTGCAATGTTGATCGCTTCCGGATTACTGGGGATCTTTGCCGGCTTCAGTGGTGCACTGGCGCGCGAGTGGTGGCATCCGAGAATCGCGAACGTTGGGGAAGCAGAGCGTACCGCGGGTGTACGGGTGCTTTCGGTTATTACCGAATCACGGGATGTGGCCGCGCCGGAGTCCGACCTTGCGTTGCCACCCCTGATTGCTGCGCATGCCGACAGCTATCGACGATTGTACCTGCATCTCGCCGGAGCCCGTGCGTCACTGGCGATGGTCACCGTCACCGGAGACGATTCGGCTGTTGTCGGTGTGATTTCAGCGAACATCGCGGCGTCTGCAGGACGCGAGGGCCGGAGTACGCTTCTTGTGGACGCCGACCTTACGCATTCGCCGGTCGCCGCCATTCTGGGAGCTGCCGAAGCGCCTGGCCTGGACGACATTGCCAAGGGTGCCGCGACCTGGCCGGAGGTGCT
Source organism: Gemmatimonadaceae bacterium (assembly GCA_046593115.1). Taxonomy (GTDB): domain Bacteria; phylum Gemmatimonadota; class Gemmatimonadetes; order Gemmatimonadales; family Gemmatimonadaceae; genus JBKJRV01. The sequence goes on along the minus strand of JBKJRV010000324.1, from coordinate 19,309 downwards.
GCAGGCACTGACGCTGGCGCATGATTTCAGTCTGGACATCATTCCGAGCGGGCGCCGAACGTCTGCCGATGTCAGCGATTCCGAAGCGGAGCGCATCAGGCGTGACTTTGCGCGAATGGCGCGACGCTACGATGTCATGGTACTCAACGCCCCGATTGCCCACGTGTTACGAGGCGCCCGCAGCATGCTTCCAGCCCCCGACCTGCTGCTCTGTGTCCGGCTTGGTCATACGAGGATCAGCGACCTCGCCGGGATGGTACAGGCGCTTCGTTCGGCGGGAACGCGCGTGAACGGTATCGTGCTGTGGGACGCTGATGACCCCAGAATCCCACCCGCGTTGGCAGTCACAAGGCGCGAGTCATCGCGCGAAGTGCCCCCGTCCGTACCCGCAGCCACACCGTGACGTGACCGCCCGCCTCGCGCGCGGTCACGTATGGGTGACGGGTTGACGGCGAGGTGCGACGTCGTCTGCCGACGAGTAGCTTCACAGGAGCCGACAGTGCGCGACGACCTACCACAAGGAAAAATGCAGGGGTATTCGGACCGCATCAACCACGCCTTCGCCTTTGCGGCAAAGCACCATGATCGTCAGGTGAGAAAAGGAACCGCGCTTCCCTATCTCACTCACCCGGCGAACGTCGCCGTCATCCTCACCCGGTACGCGCAGGACGAGGATACGGTCATCGCCGGCATCCTTCATGATGTCGTGGAGGATTGCGTGCGCGAGAAATATACGCGCGCGATGTTGAAGCAGCGCATCGGCGACAAGTTCGGAACGGCCGTTCTCGAAACCGTGCTGGCAGTCACGGAGCGTCGCGAGGACGATGATGGAATCGAGCTCTCGAGCGAAGACCGGAAGAGCGATTATCTCGAGCGGCTGGCGCTGGCGAGCGAACGGGCCCGGTGGGTGTGCGCGGCCGACAAGATCCACAATGCGAGCTCGATACTCGCCGACCTGCGGCGGACCGAATTTCCAGAAATCGTATGGCGACGCTTTGGCGGTGGACGCCCCGTGACGATTGCCTGGTATCGCCGATGCCACGAGCGGCTGCTCGAGGTGGGGTTCACGGCTCCGATCATGCCGGAGCTGGAGACGGTGGCGCGTATGCTCGAGGGCTACGACAGGGAGATCGAGCCGTCGGTCTCCTGACGACAGGTCGGCGCCGTCACTCGTTGAAACTTACGGTGCAGCCCTGCTCGTCAGCCCTGCAGTCGCGGTGACGGCCGCGCCTGGATACGTGCGTTCCACGTACGCCTCGAGAATCTCCAGAAACTCAGGCACGATGTTGTTGCCGCGCAACGTCTGCCGGAGCTGCCCATCGACGTAAACCGGCGCTACGGGGTCTTCAAACGTTCCGGGCAGCGAGATGCCGATGTTCGCGTGCTTCGATTCCCCGGGGCCATTCACGACACACCCCATGACGGCAACGTTCATGGTCTCAACGCCCGGATGCCGTGACCGCCACGTTGGCATGCGCTCCTTCAGATACAGCTGAATGTCCTCAGCCATGTGCTGAAAGAAGGTGGACGTGGTGCGGCCGCACCCGGGACATGCGGTAACCTGGGGGGCAAAGCTCCGAACACCCAGCGACTGCAGGATTTGCTGGGCGACCTGCACTTCCTCTGTGCGATCCCCGTTTGGACGGGGGGTGAGGGAAACGCGGATGGTGTCGCCGATTCCCTGGGCAATGAGGATTGACAAGCCAGCGGTGCTGGCGACAACGCCCTTTGTTCCGAGCCCGGCTTCGGTGAGGCCCAGATGCAACGGATAATCGCAACGTGAAGCCAGTCTTTGATATACGTCAACAAGATCCTGGACTCCAGAAACCTTCGCAGAAAGGATAATTCTATTATGTGGTAGTCCGGTGCTCTCGGCCAGGGCGGCGGATCGGAGTGCACTCTCGATCATTGCCTCGATGTAGACATCGCGCGCCTCTCGAGGTTCTGGGGAGATGGCATTCGCGTCCATCATCGACGTCAGGAGGTCCTGATCGAGCGAGCCCCAGTTGACGCCGATGCGAACTGGACGATCGTTCTCCACGGCGATGCGAATGATGGACCGAAAATTCTCGTCGCGCCGCTTGCCGCCGACGTTCCCCGGGTTGATACGGTACTTCGCGAGGGCCCGGGCACATGCGGGGTGATTCGCAAGCAACAGGTGCCCGTTATAATGAAAGTCGCCAATAATGGGGACGTCACACCCCAGGTCGCTCGCGCGCTGCACGACCTCCGGCAACGCCGCGGCGGCTGCCTCGTTGTTCACGGTGACCCGCACGAGCTGCGACCCGGCCTGTGCGAGTGCGACCACCTGGCCGGCCGTCGCCGCCGCGTCCGCGGTGTCCGTGTTCGTCATCGATTGAACGACGATCGGATGCGCCGATCCGATGGGGACCGATCCGACCATCGCCGATACTGTCTGCCGTCTGATTCCGAACGCCACGCGGACCTCGCAGGTGATTCTGGAAGTTAAGTGGCCGGCGGACGATTGGGATGTGGGGCCGAACTCTTGCCGATGATCCCCGGCGAAGTGAACTTCTGGAACCCTATCTCAGGACCGACATGGCGGATGAGCGAGACGACAGCGCTTCGGTGGAAGCGCCAACTGAGCCGGCGCGCACGCCCGAGCGCAAGGCGAGACGACGGTGGCCCTTGTTGCTGCTGGTGCTCGCGATCCTCGTGCCCGGCGTGGTCGTGGCGTTGTGGAGCTGGGTGACCCTTGGCTACAGCTACTCGGAGGGGGAACGAGCCGGGTATGTCCAGAAGTTTTCGAAGAAGGGCTGGATATGCAAGACGTGGGAAGGCGAGATCGCGATGGCCAGCATGCCCGGAACGATGCCCGAGGTCTTCCATTTTTCCGTCCGGGATGAGACCGTCGCACGCGAACTGACGAAGAGCATGGGACGACGCGTCTCCATTGCCTATGAGCAGCACAAGGGTGTGCCAACGAGCTGCTTTGGTGAGACCCAGTACTACGTTACGCGCGTGACCACGGTTCCCGGGCCCTGACGGCAGAGCTGGCGGAGCTCGCGCCTAGCCCACCGGCCTCCCCCTGCGTTTTTGGGCCGCCCCTTCGATGGCGTCGGCGAGCCGATCCTGCAGGCGGGCTGCGATGGAATCGAGGTCAGCGTGGAGACTGATCGTGCGGGATACCGGAACACTCGCCCCCGTTTCCGTCATGCTGTGGGCCACTTCGATTGCGCGAGCGATGGGCAACCCCAAGGCATCGATCAGGGCACCCGCAATTGCGAGAATGAGCAGCGACTCCGGCAGAATCTGACGTTGGATTCCCTGTCGTTTTCGCAGGACGCCACGCACGTTGTGGTGCGAGAGCACATTGTCGAGCCACTTGATGTCAACATCGAGAGCAAATGCTGCAACGGCAACAGTATAGCTTCTCACCCAGAATATCCTTCTCTAAAAAGATTATTTAAATGGCCGCCGCATGCTCAGCAAGCGGATAAAAATTACTTTTCAAGAAAGAATACTAGAGCCCGACTGAATCCACGTCAATTCCTCGCGACTACTCAATCCAAATGGTCGCTTTCAGACGCGCCCTCTTGCCTCGGCATTTCGGACCCCACCCCCGACAGCCTCGCTTCTTTCTTGCATGGAAGGCAGAAAATCCCGAAACCTTAAGGAACCACTTTCGGTAGTGCCTCGTTACTCTTTACGCCGTCAGTCGTTTCACGTTCGAGGCAACGGCAGTGAGGCCAGAAAATAGATTGCCTCATTACGAGGGCGGCCCTATCTTGGCGCCGCTCCAATCGTCGGGAACGCGAAACAGGTTTCTCACGCCGTCACGCCGCTCGACATTTCCCCTTGAAGACAGGAGATCCAAGCATGAAGCGCTCGATTTTTGGTGCCGCAGCTCTCGCTCTCGCGTTGTCCGCTTCCACCGTCCAGGCGCAGCGGCCGTTCTCAGTCGGCGTAGCGCTTGGCGCAACTGTTCCGACCGGTGACTTGGGTGACGGGGTTAAGACGGGCTACCACGCGATGTTATCGCTAGGGTTCTCACCGCCAGCGCTGCCAGTTGGCGTTCGCATAGACGGTGCGTTCAACCAGTTCGCTGCAAAGGGCGCTGGTGCTGGAGATATCGGCCTTCGCGTCCTCTCGCTGACCGCGAACGCGACCTTCGGAATACCAATGACAATGTCGCCGATTTCGCCGTATATTATCGGCGGTCTGGGCATGTACAACAACGATGTCACTGGTCTCCCATCGGGATCGCCTGATATCAAGAGCGAGACCGACCTCGGCTTTAATGTTGGTATCGGCACAAAGTTCGCCTTGGCCGGCTTTGGTACGTTTGTCGAGGCGCGCTATCACTACATCTCTGGTGACAAAGCCCCTGATGGTTCCGGTGGTTCCGCCAGCTATATTCCGCTCAGCTTCGGCATCATGTTCTAGGCTGTTGCCGCAGACAGAGCCGCCTCGCGAAAGCGGGGCGGCTTTGTTTTGTCCCCGAATTTGCGATGTATCAGATGCGTGTCGCAGGCGAATCGCGAAACGCGCCCGGAGGTTGAAGTTCCCCGCGCTTGCTCGCGTCCTGTCCCGAGGCCAACCGTGATAGCAACCAACCTGTCTCGTCGATCGGCGATCCTTGCAACAGCTCTCGCCATGATCGCCCTCTGCCAGGCCCGCAATCTCGAAGCGCAGGTGGCGACATCGGTTGCTCGCGCCCAACAACCAGCGCCGCGCCTGATCGTGATGATCACGGTAGACCAGTTGCTGCCCCAGTACTTCGACCGTTTCGCCACCCATCTCAGTGGCGGGCTCGGTCGCCTGGCGCGGGAGGGCGCGATGTTCACGCGTGCTCACCAGGATCACGCCATTACCGAAACGGCGCCCGGACATGCGAGCACCCTGTCCGGCCGTTTTCCGGCCAGCACGGGCATCGTGATGAATTCCGCCGGCGTAGGCGATGCGCAAGCACCACTCGTGCAAGCCGAGGGTCCGGGGGCGTCACCCTATCGTTTCCGCGGGACCACCCTCACGGACTGGCTGCGATTCAAGGATCCACGTACCCGGGCTCTCTCGGTTTCGCGCAAGGATCGCGGCGCCATTCTACCGTTGGGCCGAGCCACTCAGGACGTCTACTGGTACGCGTTGAGCGGGAAGTTCACCACGAGCACCTACTATCGCGATACGCTGCCGGACTGGGTTCGACAGTTCAATGAACGCAACCGACCCACGACGCACGCCGGCCGTTCGTGGACGCTGCTCCTGCCTCCCGAGCGGTATCCGGAAGCAGATAGTGTTGCGGTCGAAAACGGGGGCCGGGACTTCCTGTTTCCGCACATCGCCCCCGGCGACAGCGTGCAGGCGGCACGGCTGCTCCCGGAATTCCCGTGGATGGATGACCTCACTCTCGATCTCGCGCTCGCCGGTGTAACGCAACTCCGCCTGGGCTCGGGCCCGCAGACCGATGTCCTGGCGGTCTCTCTTTCCACGACCGATGCCGTCGGTCACCGTTACGGGCCGGACTCCAGGGAAATACACGATCAGATACTTCGCCTCGATCGCGCCCTGGGGCGTTTTCTCGACTCTCTGCTGGTGCTTCGTTCCCGCGAGCACGTGGCGATCGCGCTGACGTCCGACCACGGCGTTGCACCGTTTCCAGAGCTCGCGGCGCGCCACTCGCGTCCGGTACCCATACGGGTGGATCTCGCGCCGCTCGTGCGACGAACGGCCGATGCACTGGTGGCGCGCGGGGTGGATAGCACCGCATTCCGCGTACAGGAAGGGATGGTCATGGTTAACCGCGCCGCCTTCGCGACCGCACGAGTGAACGCGGACTCCGCGGTGAATGCGTTCCTCGCTTTTGTCCGTAAAACACCGGGAGTTCTGCGCACCGACCGACTGAGCACGCTGCGCGCTCGCAACGATGCGGGCGATGTCATCGGGCGCCGCTGGGTGCACATGATCCCGGGTGAGTCCGACGCGGTCGCTGTCATCACGCTGAAGCCATACAGCCCGGCAGGGCGAGCGACGTACGCGCAGCATGGCTCACCACATGACTACGACACCCATGTCCCGCTCGTGCTGTTCGGGCCGTGGTTCACACCCGGAAAATACACGTCGATGGTCCGCGTGGTGGATATCGCGCCCACCCTCGCGTGGATTGCGCGCGTGAGGCCGACGGAGCGGCTCGATGGTCGAGTCCTGCGGGCGGCACTGAAGTAAATGCCTGCGCGGCCGCGGTCCGCGCTCAAGGCGCTGGAAGAAGCTCGCTTCGGCGGCTCGCGCACGCTCAACCTGCGGGCGAGCCTGCCGACTCCACAGGACGCGGTCGCGCGCACGGATCAGTGGCTTCGTACGCAGCAGGCGCATCAGGGCGGGGACGTGCTGATCATCACGGGGCGTGGCAACCAGAGCATCGGCGGCGTTTCGGTGGTCCGTGTGGCGGTGCAGAAGCTCCTGGGCCGGCTCAAGCGCGCAGGGGTGATAGCGTCCGTAAAGGAGAATACCCCGGGCTCGTTCGTTGTCGGCCTGGCCCCACTGCGCACGCTGGTTGAAGCGCCGCGTCGTCATCGGGGTCACGCCGACCCACTTCCCACAGTGTCCGCACTTCCGGGTCTGGACAAGGAGACGCATGCACTCCTCATCCGCGTGGCACAGTGCGCGCTTGATCGCCTGGGTGTGCGCGACCGCGAGCGCTTTCTGGACGACGAGATTCGCAGGCAGTTCAGCCTGATTACGGCCGAGCTGCCTGCGGGTCCGCGCCGCGATGAGCATCTCCGTGCAGCGTTGCTGCGACTGCTGGCCGAATACGAGGAGTCATGATCACCCCTCTTAAATCAGGACTCGACGGTCGAGCTATCCCTCTATAGCACATATACTTATAGCTGAGCCCGCATCCGTTGGCGGCCCAGAGATTGCAAACCTTTGTCTCTGGCGCACGCGGGAGATGCAACGTGGAGGCTGAAGAAAATCGTCCGATGAGGGGTCTGTCCGCAGAGGATCAGGCGGCGATCGCAGCCCATGCGGCCCGCGCGACCTGGCCCGCCGGCTTCACCCTCTATGAGCGTGGTGGACGGGCCGATGGAATGTTCTTCGTCGTACGAGGCCAAATTGTGTTGCGGAGCCGGGGCAAGTCGGGGCGTGGTTTCATTCCGGCGATCATCGTCGCCGGTGAGACGTTCGGGGCGGAAGGCCTCTCGCCAGGCGGGCACTACGCGACCGACGCGACCGCGGAGATCGAGAGCGAAACGATCTATCTCAGCTCGGGGAAGTTCCGCACGCTGATGCGCGAACAGCCCTTGCATGCGCTGGCAATCGTCGGGCAGGTCATGGAGGAACGCACCGCCTTCCTCGACCGTTTACGCGAGCTCGCGACGTTGAGTGTCGAGCAGCGGCTCGTGAACACGCTGCTGCGTCTCTCCCAGAGCCGGTCGTTCACCAATCATCAGGGGAGGATCGAGCTCTCGCCGGTGAGATATCGAATTCTCTGCGAATTGGTCGGCGCCACCCGGGAGTCGGTATCGCTGGTGCTGAATCGTCTTGCGCAGGAGGATCTGGTCGACCGGTCTGGCAGCACGTTCATCGTTGCGCCCTTCGACCAGCTGCAGGCGCGAGCCGACGAGGAGCGATCCGTTCCACTAACGCTGTCGTCCGAACAGCGGGGGTATTCGGTGGCCTAGGAACACGGGGGTTGGCGCAACGGTTGGCTGTATATTATCGAGGACCGCACTTCACCTAGCCTACCTCATGAGCCCCTTCGCTCGCGATCGCGACCCTTTGGTTCAGGCATCCGGATTCTCGAGCGCACAGCTCCAGCGGTACAGCCGTCATCTGGTGCTGCCCGGTGTCGGTGAGGAAGGTCAGCAACGCCTGGCCCGCGGACGCGTGCTACTGGTTGGGGCCGGCGGCCTGGGCTCGCCGATAGCACTGTATCTGGCCGCCGCGGGGGTCGGGCGCCTCGGTCTTGTAGACGCGGATCGAGTAGACCTGACCAACCTGCAGCGGCAGGTCCTGTACGGAACCGCGACCCTGGGACAGGCGAAAGTGGAGGCGGCACGAGCACGACTGCACGACCTCAACGCCGAAGTTGCGGTCGACATTCACCAGGTGCGACTCACATCGGCCAACGCGCTGGACATCATGAGAGACTACGATGTCATCGTCGATGGCTCCGACAATTTCCCGACGCGCTATCTGGTGAACGATGCCTGTGTGTTGCTTGGGAAACCGAATGTGTATGGCAGTGTGCTTCGGTTCGAAGGACAAGCGTCCGTCTTCGGAATGCCTGATGGACCCTGCTATCGCTGCCTGTTCCGTGAGCCGCCACCGCCGGAGCTCGCGATCTCCTGTGAGGAAGGAGGAGTCTTCGGCGTGCTCCCGGGCATGGTTGGAGTAGTTCAAGCCACGGAAACGATCAAGTTGCTGCTTGGGCTGGGCGATTCCCTTTCGGGTCGGCTGCTACTTGTAGATGCCCTGCGCATGCGCTTTCACACGATCGAACTTGCTCGCGATCCCGAGTGCCCTGCGTGCGGCACGCGCGAGATCACGCATCTGCTCGACTACGACGAATTCTGTGGCGTCCGTCCGTCCGCCACAGGACCGGTCGGCGAAGAAATCTCGGTCGCGGAGCTGCGGTCGCGTCTGTTGGCGCCCGACGCAGGCGCGCTGCAATTGATCGATGTGCGCGAGCCGTGGGAGTGGAATATCGCCCGGCTGCCTGCGGCTCGGCTCATACCGATGAGCGCAGTGGAATCTGCCGTGGGTGAGCTCGATCGTTCACGTGAGATCATCGTGTATTGTCACCACGGAATCCGGAGTGCGCACGTCATGCACTTTCTGCGTGATGCCGGTTTCGCGAACGCGCGATCCCTTGCCGGCGGCATCGAGCGCTGGAGCGTCGAAGCGGATCCGCAGGTCCCTCGGTACTGATCTCCGTGAGCGCATGCTGATTGCCTCCGTCGCCGTGCTCGGGCTGCTCAGCGTCCTCTTGTCACGCCTGGGAGTACGGTGGTGGTTTGAGCGCGCGAGCATGCCGGGACGTGCTCGCGGGCCCGACGGCATCATGATCGGTGCAGAGCCACTCGACTTTCCGCACAACGGAGGCCGCGGGCTGCTGTTGCTACACGGCTTCGGCGACACACCGCAGACCATGCACGAGCTGGCCGCGCAGCTCCACGCCCGGGGATACGGCGTAGTGGTCCCGCTGCTGCCCGGCCATGGCCGCACGCTTCGGCAATTCGTGCAGAGCGGATCCCGCGAGTGGCTGGCGCATGCGAGTTCAGCGCTTGCGACCCTCCGAACACTACACCCGCAGATCGGAATCGTAGGTCTGTCGATGGGAGGCGCGCTCGCCACCATTCTTGCGGCGGAGCATGCTGACGTTCGGACACTGGTGCTGATCGCCCCGTACCTGAGCGTGCCGAGCAGGGTCAGGCGACTCACAGGCTGGCGCGGTGCCATCGGTGCGGTCATCCCCTATTTTCCGGCGCTCGGGTCAGGCTCGATTCACGATGACAAGACGAGGGTCGACAACCTCGCCTACGGCGCCCTGGATGCCAACACGCTTTCTGAATTGGTGGCCGTCGTGGATCGGGGCGCACGAGCACTCCCTTCGCTGACCATACCGGTGCTCATGCTGCAATCACGCGAGGATAACAGGATACCGGCTGCCGCGGCGGAAAGCACCTTCGAGCGCATCGGCTCGAGCGACAAGCAACTGACGTGGCTTGCCGGCTGTGGGCACATTCTGACCGTGGATCACGAGCGGGATCGCGTTGCAAGCGAAACCGTAGCCTGGCTCGAGCGCACCATGCCAGTCGTGCAGTCGCAGGCGCGGGGATAGAAAAGAAAGCGGGACAGCATACGCTGTCCCGCATCTGGTCATGCTGGAACCATCCGGCGATCAGGTAATGCGATCGTATGCGTCGCCAGCCATCTCACCCAGGTGCTTCGCGCCTTCCACCGCCTGCTTGGCGACCGACGACGCAACGCGCTTGGCGCGTGCGATCGGCGACTGCTTGCGGCGCGCGCCACTCTTCTTGCCGCCACTCTTCCGACCGGCGCCCGATGACTTGCGGCTGCCCGACGACTTCTTGCCGCTGCTCTTTCGCGCGCTGCTCGAAGCCTTGCGGCCGCTCGACGACTTCTTGCCGCCGCTCTTCCGCTTGCTGCCAGATGACTTGCGAGCGCTCGATGACTTGCGCGCACCGCCACTCTTCTTGCCGCCGCTCTTTCGTCCGCCCGTCTTGCTGCCAGAGGAGCGCTTTTTCGCGCCGCCTCGCGACGAGGATGCTGAACCCTTCTTCGCGCCGCTGCGCTTCTTCTTCTTGCTACCAGACCGCTTGGATGCCGCCATGATGAAGTCTCCGAAGTTCGAGGTGGTGTGAGAACGTGTAGCAAGTTTCGCGCACAGGCAAGCGACAACTCTCCGCGTCCTGGAAATTGGCGCACCGCCTTCTCACCGGCGCGCGCCATCTTAATGCATTGAACACGCCGACGGAAAAGCGCGGATGCTGCCGATCAGGGAATGTAGGTCATGGCAATGCGGACGAGGCTCTGCGCCTCGTGAGCCTCCCCCGCCGCCGCCATCATGTGGTTCCTGAGAACGTTCGCCATAGCGGATGAACACGGCATGGCGGCGCATCCAAGCGCTGAATCGGCGGCCTGTTTTGCCAGGTCCGAGCGCGACCGTGCGGACTCGAGCCTGGTGCGACTCGTTGTCCAGAATCGTGCATATCTCGAAGGTCGATCATCGGGGCTGACGACCGACGTCACCAGCACCCGGAGACGATCCCCCTTCTCGATGGCCTGGTGAAAACTCTCGGTGGCCATCGCCGCGGACTGCCGAGCGCCCGTCACATACTCCCGCGCCCGCTCGGCCGATCGCTCGGCCGCCGCCAGTTGCGCATGCACCGAGCCCGTGTCCGTCTCGTCTACGCCAAGCCTAACGAGAATCCGCGTGCTATCGGCTATCCGGCGCATGGGAGTGCGATTGTCGACGAGCGACACCGGCGGAGGCGGAGGCGCCGCGGTGCACGCGGTAACGAGCAATACCACGACAGTGAAAAGACGAATCATGCAACCCCCCGAACGAGCAATCCGGCGACAGCGTGTCCGCACTCTCTCCGGTACTGTGAACAATGCCTTGACGAGCCAGTCTTCCTGAACCGCAGCGATGATGCATTGTTCATGAGGGCGTGTCGAGACCCAGTTTGAAGTTTGCACACCGACCTTCAGTGAGGACGCTACGTGCGAGTGACACTTATCATGGTGCTGGTGTTGGTTACTGCGTGTGGAGGCACGAAGCGACAGCCGATGAGCCGCAATGCTTCGGCGACAGTTGCTGTGGTGCCCGACACGACCCGCACGGCGAGCGGCGGCGTTCCCGCCGGGTATATCGGTCGAACGGACAACGAAGCAACCGATATGGGCAGAGCGACCTACAGGACCGTGGACGCCCGCCTCGAGATCACTACGGGTCCAGCGCACATCCTGTATTCCCCCGCGGACACGATACGCGGCGCGTTCATTGTCGCTACGACGTTCAACCAGCTTGCGCCGTCCGCGCATGCAGAGGCGTACGGGATTTTTGTGGGTGGCACTCAACTCGACCAGCCAACCTTGCGATACACCTGTTTCCTGGTACGCGGGACCGGTGAATATCTCGTGCGGGTGCGGGAGGGTGGAGAAACCCGGGATGTTGTTGGGTGGACTGCCCATTCCTCCGTGCCACGGACGAACACCGATGGGAAGGGTGGGTACCGTCTCGCGGTTCAGGCTGGCGACGACTCAGTGCGGTTTCTCAGCAACGGCACCCCCGTCGCCGCTGTTGCCCGAGGTACGATACCCACCGACGGCATCTTCGGAATTCGCGTGAACCACAACCTGCACGTAATGGTCGATCCGCTGCGCCGATCGGGGAATTAGCTGCGCGGAGCGAGGGTCCGGACGCTGGTTTCGCGCGTTTCACCGTGCCTGAGAACCCACAGGTGATCAAGGCTGTTGCCTGCACTCGTCCAGGCGGATTGGATCCTGACAGGCGGCTCGTTCATCGCTTCGTCCGTCAGCATGAACGTCCCCCAGTGGATGGGGACGAAGATCGGCGGCGACCCGCTGCCAGTCATCTCTCGATGCGCCTGGATCGCATCTTCCGGGTTCATGTGCACCGGGCTCATGAACCATCTCGGCTCGTATGCACCAATGGGCAGCAGGACAATGTCGAACGGCCCGTGCCGGCGCGCGATTTCGCCATACTCGGTATGCAATCCGCTGTCGCCACCAAAAAACACCCGGGCCGAAGTCGACGTGACGGCCCAGCTGCACCACAGTGTTCGGTCGCGGTCGAGCGGCCCTCGCGCGCTGAAGTGCTGCGCAGGTGTGCAGCTGATTTCCAGGCCTCCCACGCGCGCACTCTGCCACCAGTCCAGCTCGACCACGTGCTCCGCTCCACACCTTCGCACCAGCGTCGCCATCCCCAGGGGGACGAACCAGGTAGTATCCGCGCGCCGTCCGACAAGCCGGCGGATGGTCGGGACATCGCAATGGTCGTAGTGGTTGTGCGAAAGCAGGACAACGTCGATCGAGGGGAGTTGGTCGAAGGAAATGCCGGGCCGCGCCCAGCGACGCGGACCGATGGGGGGAATCGGTGACGCGCACTCACTCCAGATCGGGTCGGTAAGCAGGTTGACCCCGCCGAGCTGAATGAGCGTTGTCGAATGACCCACCCAGGTGACCGTGAGTGTCCCCGCGGGCGCGCGCGGATTGAAGAATGACGGGGTTGCAACGGGAAAGACGCTTCGCGGCGGCTGGACAGGACGGCGTGTGGTCAGTCGCTCAACGACAACCCAGCGCAGGAAGTCCAGCAACCCGTGCGACTGTGCGCCAGGCCACGGATTTCGAAAGCCGCCGCCCGGGCGGTGGTGTGTCGGCGAAGGTGTCAGGTCAGGTTGCCAGGACAGCGTCGAGATTTTCCTGGAGATGCGCGAGTGACTTCATGCCCACGAGGGCGGCAGTCACCCCCGGCACCGTTCTGGTGAACATCAGCGCACGCTGGGCGTCGGTGGCAAGGGCCGGAAAGACGTCACGCAGCTGGGGAGGCAAGCCACTGGCGAGCTTCGCCTGAAGCAGGGAAGCGCTGGCGACTACCGTGATGCCCATTTCCCGCGCCGCTTCCAGGAGCGTGACCGTGCGGCCGTCCGGGAGTCGCTGCGTAGGCTGACGAATCGCCTCGACCATCGCGAGGTTGATGGGCAACTGAATCACCCGGAACTTGTGATCCTTTCCGCCGACAGTGGTCGCGACTTCGACGAGATCGGCCAGGCTCAGGTGACCGGACTCGCCGGGCGGCACCCGAAAGCCGTTCCATGTTGCACAGCCGTACTGTCCGATGTCACCCTGGGCGGCGCGCTCTTCGAGCAACTGAAACGCATCACGCATGCGGTCGAGGAACACTCCGTTCTCGATGGCGTCCAGCTGCTGCTCCGGGTTGTGCAGGTAGTAGATGTCGATGACCTGTGTGCCCAGGTTGGTGCGACTGCGCGCCAACTGGTGCGCGAGATAGCCCGGGGCAAGGCAGTGTCCACCGGCAACGACGTCCTCCGGCCTCATGATGCCGTGCGCGTAGAACTCCCGCTGCACGTAGCTCTGGTATGCCGCACGACTGGGTGGCTGCACGCGATCGAGGGGGATATATCCGCCCTTGGTACAGATGACCACCTCATCCCTCGCTACCTCGCCCTCGCGGAGGAGCGCCTGGAGGGCACGTCCGATGCTCAACTCCGACCGCTGGCACCGGTAGTTGATGGCTGTATCGACAAGGTTGATGCCCCTGATGACCGCTTGCGTGATCGTCGCAGTGTACAGGTCATCATCCCGATCGTCGCTTTCGCCCAGATAGGTACCGATGCCGATGGACGAGATCGGAAGCCCGCCGATGGCATCGCGATAGAAGTCGGCCTGAAAGCGCGCGGTGAAACGATTTCTGTACCGACGGGTTCCTGCGACGGTCGCAGCGCCGGCGATGAGCGTGGTTTCGAGCGATGCGGTCATCGGCGAGACGCTATCGGTGCCGGCAGGGGACGGCAAGGGCAGCGAGCCCAGCCTCAGGGATTGATGTATCACGAATATGTTCCCTGAAACACACGCCCTCTGTCAATTGATTTAGAGGGTAACTCCGCTATACTTATGGGAGCGTTGGCCCGGCCTCGGGAAGGACACGAGTGTCGGGCCATCTCGTCTGCCAGCATCTCTGGCGGGCGGTGGGCGCCTTGACCGTTCCGAGGAGACGTGATGCCTGATTTTGCAAGCTGGGGAACAGATTGGTGGAAGCCGGTACTCTTCATCATCATAGCGGGCCATCTGACCAATGTCAGCGTGACCCTCTTCCTTCATCGCGCGCAAACTCATCGGGGCGTCAAGCTGCATTATCTCGCGGCGCTCCCAATGCGCATCTGGCTGTGGCTGACGACCGCTATTGTCACCAAGGAGTGGGTGGCCTGTCATCGCAAGCACCACGCGTTTGCTGACCGGGAAGGCGATCCGCACAGCCCGCTCGTGGAAGGACTGCGCAACATTGTGCTCAAGGGCGCCTTCTATTACAGGAAGGCGGTCAAGCAGCCAGGGGTCCTCGAGAAGTATGGCAAGGGAACGCCCACCGATTGGCTCGAGCGTCAGCTGTTCTCGCCGTTGAACTGGCTTGGCATCACCGTCATGCTCCTGGTCGACATCTACCTGTTTGGATTTTTTATCGGTCCGCTCGTCTGGGGCGTGCAGATGATCTGGATTCCGTTCTGGGCTGCGGGCATTGTGAATGGCGTCGGCCATGCGGTCGGGTATCGCAACTTCAACGTGAAGGATGAAAGCAGGAACATCACGCCGATCGCGATCTGGCTCGGCGGCGAAGAGCTGCACAACAACCACCACGCGGATCCGCACTCGGCCAAGTTCAAGGCCAAGTGGTGGGAGCTCGATATCGGATGGGTGTATCTCCGCCTGCTGTCACTGGTCGGGCTCGCGAAGATCGAGTACGCTCGCACCCCTTCCTGACGTTGCTGAAGTCGCCGCGGCCATTGGTGTCATCCCTTTACTGCTGCTGCGGCCGGCAGGCATAGACATCGATCCATGGCAGAGGTGAAGTGCGTGCGGTGCGGACAAGTCCGTCCCGCCTTCGAGCGAGCACCGTTCCCGGGCGCGCTCGGCGCCAGAATTGTGGAATCCGTTTGCCAGGAGTGCTGGGCGTTGTGGTTGAAACAGCAGACCATGCTGATCAACCATTATGGCCTGAACGTCATGGATCCACAGGCACGGTCGTTCCTCACGAAGAACATGGACGCGTTCTTTTTCAAGTCGGGCGGCGAGGAAGACGTGGACACTACCAAGAAGGGAACGATTAATTGGTGAGGCTGAGGGCCACGCACTCACGACATCGAGCCCGAAGCGTTTGCCGAGGTCTTGTTCCGGGGTTCTTCGGGCTTGTATTCTCGGCCTGCGCATCGACCCGTGTGCCCGTCGGGGCAACGCCAGCATCGCCCCAGCCTGATCGTCCTTCGGCGGCCCCGACGCTTTCCGGGACACCAGTGCTGGCGGTGCCCGGGCGATGGGCTGACTCGGTTCTCGCGACGCTTACGTTGCGCGAGAAGGCTGCTCAGATGGTGTGGCCGACCGAACTCGGTGATTTCGTCAACGGCCATTCGGCGAGATGGGATCGGCTGAAAGCCTCGATCGAGCGCGACAAGGTGGGCGGCTTCACGATGTCGGTGGGCTCGCCGCTCGAGATTGCCGATAAGCTCAACTCCATGCAGCGCATGTCGGCGGTACCGCTGCTCATTGGCGCGGATCTCGAATTCGGGACGGGGTATCGGGCGCGAGGTGGATTCTTTAACGGCATCGATCTTGGCGGCGCCGTGGTTTTCCCCCAACAGATGGCGCTGGGTGCGGCGCGTGACACGACCCTCGCCTACGAGCAGGGAAGGGTGACGGCGCGCGAGGGGCGCGCGCTCGGGATTCACATCGCGTATTCACCGATCCTGGATGTGAACAACAATCCGGCAAATCCGGTTATCAATACGCGTTCCTATGGTGAGGATCCGGTGCTGGCGGGTGCGATGGGATCCGCGTTCATCCGGGGAATTCAGGACAACGGCATGATCGCCACCGGGAAGCACTTTCCCGGACATGGCGATACGGGAGTCAATTCACATCTTGCGCTGCCGGTCATCGAAGCGAGCCGAGCGCGTCTGGACAGCGTCGAGCTCGTGCCGTTCCGGGCGGCGATTCGTGGTGACGTCGGCGCCATCATGACGTTTCACGGCGCCATGCCGGCGCTCGATTCCAGTGGTGCGCCCGGAACGCTGTCACGTCCCGTACTCACCACTCTCCTGCGCGAGAATCTCGGGTTTGGTGGCCTCATCATCTCCGATGCGATGGACATGCGTGGCGTACTGGACAAGTATGGCGCGGTCGAGGCGACGAAGCGCGCCGTGGTTGCGGGCACCGACATTCTCATTCAGCCGCTGGATGCTACGCAGACCATAGACGCGCTGGTTGCGGGTGTGCGCGAGGGCCGGTATACCGAGTCCCGTCTTGATACCTCGGTTATGCGCATCCTGTCCTGGAAGGAAAAGCTCGGGCTTCACCGCGGCGCTGTGGTGGATCTCGCCAATGCCCGCAACATCATCGGGGACTCCGTTCACGTGTCGAGCGCGCGGGTTGCGGCGGAACGTTCGATCACGCTGGTTCGTGACAGCCAGGGGATGGTGCCACTGAAGTTGGCCCGGGGGGCACGGATACTGTCCGTGACGGTCGCCAGACGAACGGATCTCGCGGCGGGCGGGACCTTCAATACGGAACTTCGGCGGAGCTATCCATCGGTACGATCGGAGTATGTCGATGCGGATGATCCAGCCGGGAAGTTCGATCTCCTGCTGGCCACCGCGGATTCCGTTGATGCGGTCATCATTTCTTCCTACGTGTCTCACCGCTGGGATGTCGCGACCGCGAGTGCGCCGGCGGCGTTCGTCAATTTTATGCAGCGGCTTGGGGCCAGGCAGAAGAAACGCCCGATCGTCGTCGTGGCCCTTGGAAATCCGTATCTGCTGCAGCAGATCCCGAACGTTCCGGCGTATCTCGTGGCGTGGGGCGGCTTTCCGGTAAGCCAATGGGCTGCGGCGCGAGCGTTGACCGGCGTTGGCGCCATATCAGGCCGTCTTCCAATCAGTATCCCGCCAGTCGTGAGTCGGGGAGCAGGAATGGACAGGCGTGCGGGAAGTAGTCCGTGACGCGGTGCCGGGTGATGGCACGAAGGTAACCGTTGACTCACGGTTCAAAAAAAAGTATATCTCTCGAGCGAGAACTCCCTCCCGCTCGCGCACGCTTCCACAAATAGTAGCGAGTTAGCAATAATTCGCCCGCAAGGGGTTGACATTAGTCTCAGTTTGTGACTAATTCGCGCAACCCCCATGCGTGAACGTCCCACTTCCACCACATCTGCGTCCGCCGCGCGCCATCTGATTTCGGTCGACGTCGTTCTCCTGACGCCGTACGGGAAACAGCTGGCGGTGTTGCTGCAGCGGGCGCCCGAACGGGCCCGCGAGCGCTGGATGCTGCCGTGGGGAAGCGTGAGTGGCGACGATGTACTTCGTATCGCGGCGTCGCGGATTGCGAAGGAGGCGGCTGGGGTCTTGCCGGCCCTTCTCGATCAACTGGGGGCGTTCAGCGATGGGAAGCGCCACCCCGCGGCGGCCGCGATCACTGTTGGCTTTTTTGGTCTGCTTCCGACGGGTACCCCGGCGCCAGTCGGCGGTGACGTGGCCTGGTTTGCGCTCGATGCCCTTCCCAGCCTCTCCCCGAGGCAACGCACCATCGTCGATGACGCGCTGATAGCCGTTCGTGGCCGGATTGATCAGGACCCGATCGCCTTTCGCCTTCTCCCGCCAACGTTCACGCTGAGCGAGCTTCAGACGATGTACGAGCTACTGCTGGGCCGCCGGTTGCACAAAGCCAGCTTCCGTCGTGCGCTCCATGCCGCCTGGCTCGTCGAGCCGACGGACGAGTGGCGGAGTGAAGGTAGAGGCCGGCCGGCCCAGCTCTTCCGCTTTGCACCGCGCAAGCGTCGCGGCGGTCGGCGGGGAGTGCGATTCGAGCTGCTCGGAGGCTGATTCCCGTTACCTGTGCCGAGCTGGCAGGTCTGTCTTAACAGCGGATCGGCCGACTATCATGGGCGCGCGCCCATGTCGCATATGCCCGGTCCGCCCTTGTGGCGGTCCATTAGTAGCAATATGTATCAAACGGCATATCGGACGGAGCGGTCTTGCTCGGGTATCTCGACGCGTTGTGTACGGCGCTGATTGCGCGCGATGCACCGGAAATTCGGAGGTTGCTCAGGCATCCGCTTGCGCGGGCACTGCCTCGAAAGGTGCGTGAAGAAGCACTGGCGATCCGTCGAGCGGGGGCCTCCAGTCTCATGGCGCCCGTGCACACACTTCACTTCTTCCATCAGACCGCGCACGTGCTGGGTGCTCGCGGTGATCCCGCGACTCGCCCGCGCGTCACGGGTCCGCAACTCGAGCTCGGACTAAGAAAGGAAGACGCGTCCGCTGATCAGGACGAAGAAGCTGGCGAAGAAAAGGTAGGGTCCGAAAGCTGACCCCGGTGCACGGGGCGCTATTGTTCTCGCGCTCGTTCGGCCTGCCAGGTGAGAATGCCGCGCGCAATCGCCACATTATCAGCGGCAATGCGAAACAGCTCGGTGAAGACGCCAGCCCGTGAAGGACCTTCAACTTCCGCAATGACCGGTGGCAGATGCCCCTGGCGCCGGGTAGGATCGGATCGCCGCTCCACGGACAGTCGCGCACGATGCGTTGGACCCTCGACGTTCAACGATTCAATGGCGACGTAGCCCCCACCGGGCAGCTCACGACTGTAGAGCACTTCAGGATTCATCATTCACAGTAGCAAGCGTATGCCGGCCGACGCCCGAATGCCAGCACAGCTTCGAGCCCGATCAACATATGCTCATCTGCTGCCTGCCGCCAGCCAAAAGTTTATCGCCTGGCATACTCGGCCGGATCAATGCCGCGCCTTACCAGTGCCTTCCCGTTTTCCAGCAGCGCTCGAGCGTAAGGAGTTTCCCGTCTTCATCCCGGTTGCCCAGAGGTCTCCAAGCCGCTCCACGCGGTCAGGCACCGTGCGAATGGTGAAATCGGCCGGATTCAGCTCCCCGGTCAACTCGCGCCACTGTAATGGTGTCGAAACCCTGGCGCCGGGCACCGCCCTTACCGAGTACGCACTGGCCACTGTCTTCGCACGGATGTTCTGAAGGTAGTCCACGTACACAGCTGCTGGCGGTCGCGAT
>JBKJRV010000040.1:0-4591 GCA_046593115.1 Gemmatimonadaceae bacterium | reverse complement strand
CGGAGTGCCTAGCGAGAGGCCGGTCTGCGTGACGCGTGTTCCGCCGGCGTTCGATACCGCCAGCGCGATGCCGAAATCGGCGATGACCGGCTGGCCCGACTGCAGCAGGATGTTCTCCGATTTCGGCATCGCGCTGGCGGTATCGAACGCCGGCGGAACACGCGTCACGCAGACCGGCCTCTCGCTAGGCACTCCGCACTACATGAGCCCCGAGCAGGCGACGGGCGACCGCGTGATCGATGCGCGGAGCGACATCTATTCACTGGGCGCTGTTACGTACGAGATGCTCTCCGGCGAGCCGCCACACAGCGGCTCGAGCGCCCAGGCCATCATCGCCAAGCTGATGACGAGCGAGCCGCAGCCGTTGAATACGCTGCGTTTCACAGTGCCCGTGAACGTAGCGTGCGCAGTGGAGAAGGCGCTGGCGAAACTTCCCGCTGACCGCTTCGCGTCTGCACAGGATTTTGCCGCGGCGCTGCAAAATCCGACCTTCACAATCGCGAGCAAGCATGGGCGGGTGACTGCCGAGCAGTCGGCGGCCGCCCGAAAATGGAAGCGATTCGCTCTCGCGGCGGCTGGCGTCGCCGGCCTGCTGCTCGTTGGCACACTCTGGTCTCTGTTTCGTCCCACTCCGCCGGCACCCGTCTTCCGGTACGCGATCGCGATGGATTCGGGCCAGGTACTCAGCCCCGGCTTCGTACGGGTGGCGCTCTCCGCGAATGGGGAGCGGTTCGTCTATACCATCTCGCCCGACCAACGGCTTGTGCTCCGGCAACGTAATCAGCTGCAGGGAACGATCGTGCCAGGGGTCGAGCAGGCGTACGCACCGTTTTTCTCGTCGGACGGTTCAAGAGTGGGTTACCTCAGCCCACCCACCCTCCTAAAAGTTATCTCCCTCAGTGGCGGCCCGCCGGTGCAGATCTCCGATTCCATTGGCAGCGGAGGAGGCGCCTTTGGCCCGGACGGCGACATCTACGCAACGGGTACTCGGCGTCAGGGCATAGTTCGCGTCGCGGACTCGCCGGGCGCGCCGCTCAGGCCGATCACGCAGGTTGACAGCGCCAATGGCGAGCGATTCCACGCCTGGCCGGACGTCCTTCCAGATGGTGAGGCAATCGTTTTCACGATCTTATATGGAGGGAGTGGGCAGGCAAGATCGCCGGCCATCGCGGTCGCGGACCTCGCCACAGGAAAGCATCGCGTCCTCGTAAACGGGGTTCGCGGCAGGTATTCCCCGTCCGGCCATCTGCTGTATGTCACTACCGACGGTACTCTGATGACGGCGCCGTTCGATCCAAAGGCGCGGAAAATGACCGGCAATCCGAGCGCCGTCGCTCAAGGCCTTCGCACGAACAGCTCTAGCGGAGCGAGCGATTTCCACGTTTCGAGCAATGGAACGCTGCTGTACGCAGGAGGCGGGACTACCCTTGAGCGCGAGCTCGTCTGGGTGGGACGCGACGGAAAGGTTGATCCGGTCGATCCGGCGTGGAAGGCAACATTTCAGCACCCTGCTCTTTCGCCCGATGGCAAACGGCTCGCGGTCTCGCTCGCAGGCAGTAGCCGTCCTGACATCTGGATCAAGCAGCTCGATCGTGGCCCAGCTCTCAAATTGACATTCGACGGCACTGCAAACATCTATCCCGCCTGGACTCCCGACGGCCAGCATATTACCTACGAAGGGCAGACGTCGGGCGGTCAGGATATATGGCGGAAGCGTGCCGACGGAAGCGCGCAGGCCGTCCTCCAGGTGCATCAGACGCGTGATCTTGGCGAATCGCTTTGGAGCCGCGACGGCAAATGGCTCGTCCTCCGGACGAGCGTGGCTGTAGAGGGGAGTGGCGACATTCTGGCCATGCGGCCAGGCATCGATTCGGTGCCGGCTGTTCTCGTCGGAACGAAATTCAGGGAGCTCACTCCTACGCTTTCGCCCGACGGACGGTGGATGGCCTACGCGTCCGATGAAACGGGCCAATTAGAGATTTACGTGGTCCCGTTTCCCAACGCATCCGCTGCAAAGTGGCCCATCTCGAGTCGTGGCGGAAGTGAACCGCTCTGGTCGCACAACGGGCGGGAGATATTCTACCGGGACGCCGCCCGAAACCTCGTCTCCGTCCCCGTACAGACAACCCCGACGTTCATCGCTGGGCCAGCAACGATTCTGTTCTCCGATCGGGACTTCATCTCAAGCAGCAATCACCAGCACTACGACGTCTCCCGGGATGGCAGTCGCTTCATATTCGTTCGGCCCATCGGCGGATCCCTCGCGAGCACCCTGGTCTTCGTGGATAACTGGTTCGAGGAGCTGAAACGGAAATAGCGACCGGCCGGAGTGGACGGGCTGCAATCCCCCTCCCGTCCTGTCTCGCGCTGGCAATGAGTGATCTACCGGCGCATGTTATGTAAATAACCTCCCTCGCCGAGCGCTTGTCCGTCGCCCTCAGCAACCGGTATGTCATCGAGCGAGAGGTAGGCTCCGGCGGTATGGCCACAGTTTACCTCGCCAAGGACGTGAAGCACGATCGCCTGGTCGCCGTCAAGGTTCTTCGTCCCGAGCTGGCCGCCTCGCTCGGAGCCGATCGGTTTCTCCGCGAAGTCCCGATCACAGCGCGCCTGAGTCACCCACACATTCTCCCGCTCATCGATTCAGGGGAAGTTGATGGATTCCTCTACTACGTAATGCCGTACGTCGCGGGCTATTCGCTCCGCGACCGACTCACGCGCGAGAAACAGTTACCCGTAGACGACGCGCTTCAGATCGCCCGCGAAGTGGCGGACGCGCTGAGCCATGCACACGAGCACGACATCATCCATCGCGACATCAAGCCCGAGAACATCCTGCTGCAGGCCGGACATGCCGATTCGAGAGCACCCGCGGTTCAAGGCGATGGCAAAGTACGTGGCACGCTGAGGGCGATACTTCTCGCAGCGTAACCCGCGGAAAGGTGACATGCCGGAGTGGGAAGGTATCGGGCTCTGTCACATCCGCCCTCAAGAGCCTTGCGCAATTCGCGTGGCGCATCGAACATCTGCCGACCTCTGCTGTCGTTGGATATCCATTTGGACCAAACGACGGCGGGGAGTGCGTCCTTGACTTCGCAACCAGGAATGAACCCACCGATGGATAACGCGTTCAAGTTTCTTACGGGTGATGACGAAAAGAATCTCGCAGAGAAGTCAGTGGCCTCAAGCTTCGAACCCGGTGCGGTGATTCTCGAAGAGGGCTCGCGGCGGAAAGCCATTTTCCGGATTCGCGGCGGCACGGTGCGGGTCGAGCGGTCCCACCTGGGCCGAGGCATCGGGTTCGCTCGTCTGGGCGCGGGGGAGATGTTCGGCGAGATGTCGTTCCTGGAGAATGCGGGGGCGAGCGCCTCGGTGATCGCGGAAGAGCCCACGCAGATCGACGTGATCGATGGGGCGCAGATCAGTGGCCTGCTCGAGTCGATTCCGGGATTTGCGGCGCGATTCTACCACTCACTCGCTGCCCTGCTGTCGCAGCGGCTGCGCGAGACGTCTTCCCTGCTGCCGCATCTGATGGTGGAGGATGTGCCACAGGTGAACCGGTTCCACGCGCCACGCGCAAGCCAGGTGGGCCGTGCCCCGACGCCTCCGACGCTCATCTCCGCCGTCGAGACGTTCAAGACCGCGATGATGATCGCCGATCGAACCATCAAGGACAAGAAACTGTCGGCGCCCGAGATTCAACAGCAGGTGAGCGCGGCGTGCTCCGCACTGGCCGCGTCGCTGCGCACACACATCGAGCAGGAAGAGCACCTCGAGAAGAGCATTGGTGCCTACGTCTTTCGAGAGACCTTCTCGCTGTTCATGCTGAGTGTCCTGCTCGATCGTTCGTACACGAAGCCGCGCGGCTACGCAGGCGACTACTTCACGATCGAGTTGATCTATCAGAATATCGAGAAAGGCGATGGGCGTCTCGGCCCATTCGTTGACCGCTGGATGCTCGAGCTCGCGGCCACGCGTGCCGTCAAGAATCGCCGGCCGTTTGTGTCGGGCGCGATTCGGGATGCGGCCAGCCGGTGGAGCGGTCCGGGCCCCGCTCCCATCACCAGCCTCGCCAGCGGTCCGGCGAGAGAGCTCTTCGACATTTTCGGCTCGAAGGACGCACCCGACATGCACGCGACGTGCATTGATATCGACAATGAGGCGCTCACCTTTGTCGCGGAAGCCGCGAAGGCCAAGGGAATCGACTCAAAGATCACGCTGGCGCAGGACAACGTGATTCGACTGTCGCGCGGTCGCGGAAAGACCACCCTCGGACCGCAGCAAATGATCTACAGCATCGGGCTCATTGACTACCTGCAGGACCAGTTCGTCGTGAAGTTGCTCGACTGGGTTCACGATCACCTGGCGCCGGGCGGCACCACTATGGTCGGGAATTTCGACAAGTCAAATCCCGACAAGGCGTTCATGGATCACATTGTCGAGTGGCAGCTCATTCACCGCTCGCCTGACGACATGCAGAGACTGTTTGCCAACTCGAAGTTCGGGAAGACGCCGGTGGACGTGAGGGTGGAGGATGCAGGCGTCAACCTGTTCGCGATGGCGACGAGGCAATAGCTCAACAACGCGTCGG